>JBDSEX010000352.1:0-4223 GCA_039919835.1 Luteimonas sp. | reverse complement strand
TCAGGGCGGGGGAGTTGCCGTACTCGGCGAACGTTTGCAGGTAGAAGCCGTACATCGTGGCGAGATCGGCATCGCTGGCCTCGTCACCGTGCAGTATCCGGAACGTGACGCCTGCGCGCGCGACCTTGGCGCGTTCCTGGCGGATGTTCTTGCGGTGCTTGTGGTCCATCGCGGCGAGGAAGGCGTCGAAATCGCTCCAACCCGCCGAATTTCGCCAGTGATATTGCACGTCGATCCTCGGCAGCCAGTCGCGGCCGAAAATCGTCTCCTCCTCGCCGCGGTGGAAATTGACGTGCGCCGACGACAGGCCGCCGCTGCGCGATGTTGCAATGATCGCATCGAGCAGGAGACGGCGATTTGCGTCGCTATTGGCCAACAGCCGCGGCCCGGTGACGGGCGAGTAGGGCACGGCGCACAGGTGCTTGGGGAAGTACTCCCGGCCGTAACGCGCATATGCATGCGCCCAGGCATGATCGAAGACGAACTCGCCGTGCGAATTGTGTTTCAGGTAACCGGGCGCCGCGGCGATGAGCGTGCCGTCGTCCCACAACGTGATATGCCGTGGCGTCCAGCCCCATTCCTCACGCAGGCAGCCGTGTTGTTCGAGGCCGGCGAGGAAGGCATGCGTGACGAAAGGATTGCATCCGTCGTGCAATCCTTCCCACGCGCCGGCATGAATATCTGCCAGTGACCCGACCATGCGCACGACCGACACTTCAGGTATCCGTGGACGTCATTCCCGCGAAGGCGGGAACCAAGCGATCTTGACCGGGAACTTCCCGGATGCAGGACAAGGCGGTAATACCGCCAAGTGCCCGGCTTCACCGGCGCGACGAACCCTTGTCCCCGATCGATCAAGCATCCTTGTCCAGGAACTTCTCGGCATCCAGTGCCGCCATGCAGCCGAACCCCGCCGAAGTAATCGCTTGCCGGTAATGCTGGTCGGCGACGTCTCCCGCTGCATACACGCCCTTGACCGACGTTTCCGTCGCGCCGCCACCCAGTCCGGAACGAATCTCGATGTATCCGTTGTTCATCGCCAGCTGTCCCTCGAACAGCGACGTGTTCGGCGTGTGCCCGATGGCAACGAACAAGCCGTGGACCAATAACTCGCGTGTCGAATCGTCCTGCACCGACCTGACCCGCACGCCGGTGACGCCGGCATCGTTGCCGAGCACCTCGTCCACGGTGTGGTGCCAGACCGCTTCGATCTTGCCTGTCTGTATCTTGGCCTGCAGCTTGTCCTGCATGATCTTTTCCGCACGCAGCGTGTCGCGGCGATGCACCAGGTACACCTTGCGCGCGATGTTGGACAGGTACAGCGCTTCCTCGACCGCGGTGTTGCCGCCGCCGATCACGGCCACGTCCTGACCCTTGTAGAAAAAACCGTCGCAAGTGGCGCACGCCGACACACCGCGCCCCTTGAATGCATCTTCCGAAGGCAGCCCGAGATATTTCGCCGTCGCGCCGGTGGCAATGACGATGGCGTCCGCGGTGTACTCGCCGTTGTCGCCTTTCAAACGGAACGGACGCTGCGACAGGTCCGCGCTGTGGATGTGATCGAAAATCGTCTCGGTTTCGAAGCGCTCCGCGTGCGCCTGCATGCGCGTCATCAGGTCCGTGCCCATCAGGCCGTGCGCATCGCCGGGCCAGTTGTCGACTTCGGTGGTGGTCATCAACTGCCCGCCCTGTTGCAGGCCGGTAATGACGACGGGCTTGAGGTTGGCACGTGACGCATAGACGGCGGCGGTCCAGCCGGCGGGACCGGAACCAAGGATCAACAGGCGGCAGTGTTTCGAGACGGTCATGTATACTCGCTAGGGCATGAATTGCAGTGTTTCCGAGGCGTATAGCTTGGCGGCGGGGCTGCAGCAACACAAGGCGCGCGCGTCGCGGCTGCTGGAACAATCAATCCGGATTCGCCGCATCTGCGGCGTTTTCTTTATGCGGGTTTTTCGCAGCACCTGCCCACTCGGGTCCGGCCACCCTCGCCGGGAATGACATTGGAGATTTTCACATGCGTATCGGCGTACCCAGGGAAACCAAAACACTTGAAGGCCGCGTCGCGTTGGTACCGTCGGCTGCGGGCGACCTGATCAGGCGGGGCCACGAGGTGTGGCTGGAAAAAGATGCCGGCATCAAGAGCGGCTTCAAGGACAGCGACTACACCCGGCTCGGCGTCAAGATCGCCCCCGACGCGCCGGCGCTGTATGAAAAGGGCGAACTGATCGTCAAGGTCAAGGAGCCGATCGAAGGCGACCTCGCGTTGCTGCGCAAGGATCATCTGCTGTTCTGCTACCTGCACCTGGCACCGTTGCCGGACCTGACCAGGCGCCTGCTCGACATCGGCCTGACCGGGATCGCATTCGAGACCGTCGAGTTGCCGAACGGAGACCTGCCGTTGCTCGCGCCGATGTCGATCATCGCCGGCAAGATCGGCGTGCAGGTGGGCACGCACCTGCTGCACCTGCCGATGGGCGGGAAGGGCAAGCTGCTTGGAGGCCTGCCGTCTACCGAACGCGGCAAGGTGGTTGTGTTCGGCGCGGGGGCAGCGGGTGGAAATTCAGTGGCATTGGCGGCCGCCGGCGGTTCCAACGTCGTGGTGTTCGAGAAGCGCCAGGACCGCATGGAGGAAATGATGCGGTTGGGCAACAACGTCACGGCTCTGTATCCCTACGACGATCTCGTCGCACAGGAGGTTGCCTCGGCCGATCTGGTCATCGGTGCGGTGCTGGTCACCGGCGCGGTGGCCCCGCATGTCGTGACCCGCGAGATGATGAAGTCGATGGAGGACGGCAGCGTGCTGGTCGACATCTCCATCGACCAGGGCGGCTGCTTCGAGACCTCGCGGCCGACCACTTGGAAGGAACCCACCTACGTCGATGAAGGCGTGATCCATTTCTGCGTGACCAACATGCCGGGCGCCGTGCCGCAGACGTCTTCGCAGGCGATCTGCGCCGCCATCCTGCCGTGGGTCAACAAACTCGCCTCGGGCAGCTGGCGCGACAATGCGGCGCTGGTGAAGGGGATCAACATCGAGGGCGGCAACCTCGTCCATCCCGCGCTGCAGGCGATGAAGCTGTAATCGCTTGCCGCAGGAGGGATTGATCTCACGTGTCCTGGGATGGGTCACGCTGATCCAGCGTGATGCAGCGGCCGATAGGGCGTAAAGGCTGCTCGGGGAGACCGTAACTTCAATGAAAAGGCATGTAATATCATCTATCTAGCGCACTTTCTTAAGGCTTGATCGCACGTGGCACGTCCGCTTTCCGAACGCAGTAGCAGGAAACCCCGCGCCGCCGCCCCGAAGGTGCCTCCGGCCGTGCCCAATCCGCGCCGCCAGAGGCTCCTGCGTGACATTGCGCTGATTCTGATCGCGCCTTTCCTGTTGTACCTGCTCGCCAGCCTGGCCACCTTCTCGCCTGCGGACCAGGGGTGGTCGCATTCCGGCAGCATCACCGCGCCGCTCCACAACGTTGGCGGGAAAGTCGGGGCTTGGCTGGCCGACGTACTGATCTATCTGTGCGGCTACGTCGCTTTCCTGCTGCCGGTGGTGCTTGGCGCGGTCGCGTGGATTTCGCTGTTCGGCATGGACAGCGACGGCGACGGCGATGCCGATCTCGGCCCGGCGTTGCGCCTGGTCGGCATCGTTGGCTTCCTGGTATCCACCGCGGGCCTGTTGCAGCTGCGGGTCGGTGCGGCGGCTGATTTTTCGGCAGGCAGCGGCGGGATCCTCGGGCAACTGGTCGGGCGTTCGCTGGCGAGCGGTTTCGGGCCGATGGGCAGCAACTTGTTCCTGTTCGCACTGCTGCTGGTGTCGATCACGCTGGCAACCGGGTTGTCGTGGCTGGCGGTGATGGACCGGATCGGTCGGGGGGTGCTCGCATTGCCAGCCTTGTTCCGCCGAGGCTCCAAGCAGGCCACCGATTGGCAGCAGGCGCGCGCCATGCGCGAAGAGCGCACCGAAGTGCGCAAGTTCGACAGTGAACTTCGTGCCAAGCGCACTCCGGTGCGGATCGAGCCACCTGCGCCCACGCAGGTTGAGAAAAGCGACCGCGCCAAGCGCGAACAGCAGATTCCCTTGTTCCATGTGGGCGATGGAACCGGCATTCCGCCGCTGGCGCTGCTTGACGATCCCAAGCCGCAAACCAAAGGCTACAGCGAGGAAACGCTGGAAACCCTCTCGCGGCAGATCGCGTTCAAGCTCAAGGATTTTCGCATCG
>JBDSEX010000316.1:0-3124 GCA_039919835.1 Luteimonas sp. | reverse complement strand
AGGCTTTTTCCCGCATCGGCCCGGCCAGTGCTGACATGCAACAGACGCTCGGCGCGGTGTATTACCGCCGCGGCTGGCTGGAACGTGGGCTCGAGCGCTACCGCATGGCGGCCACCCTCGACGACCGCGACATCGACGCGCGCATCGGACAGGTTGAGACCCTGCTCGACCTGCACCGTGCCGAGCAGGCCACGCCGTTGCACGATTCCCTTGTCGCCACCCGCCCGCGCAACGTGCACGTGCAGCGGATGGATACGTACCACGCCCGGCACACCGGCTGGCAATTCGCGGCGACGGCCGATCGCGGGCGCAGCCACGTCCGTGGCAACGCGCTGGCTTCGCCCTCGCCGATGGGCAATCGCGATGGCGACCATGCCTTCGACGTGCAATCGCCGTTGCTGGGCAATCGCTGGCGCCTGACCGCGCACACGCACGATCGCTGGGCTGACTTCAGTGATGCGGCCGCGGGCGGCGTGCGCGTGCACGATCGCCGTATCGGCGCAGGCGTGCGTTACGAAAACGACAAACTCGACCTGCGCGCATATGCGACGCGTCCGAATGATCGCTGGTCGAACGACACCGGGTTCGGGGTCGAGGCGAACTGGCGTTTAAGTGATGTGCTCAACGGCGAACTGCTCGCCCGCCGCGCCGATCCCGACGCTTCACTTCAGGCGCGCCGTTCCGGCATTACCGGCGATCGTATTGCCGTTGGGCTGAACTACGTACCCAGCGAACGCACGACCCTGTCCACTGCCGCCGAGCATTGGCGTTATTCCGACGGCAATCGCCGCGAGGTGTTCGGCGCGCAACTGGACCAGCGCCTGCTGTCGCGCCCGCACCTGTTGCTCAATGGCCTGGTCGAGGCCTACGCAGGCCGCGGCAGCCGTGACGATGCCCCCTACTTCAATCCGGGCAGCGACGGATCGCTCAAGGTGGGGCTCCGCGTCGATCACCTGGCGTGGCGGCGTTACGAGCGCCACTTCCGCCATCGCATCAGCGTCATGGCAGGACCGTACTGGCAGGAAGGCTTCGGCAGCGCCATCGTGCCGTCCGCCCGCTATGAGCACGAGTGGAGCTTCGGGCTCGGCAGCACGCTGGTTTACGGCGCCGACTGGTCGCGCCCTGTGTACGACGGCGTGCGCGAGCAACGGCTCGGGTTCGACATCGGCTTTTACTGGGGTACCGACCGATGAGACATATGCTCCGTGTGCTGGCGCTGGCGCTGGCGCTCTTTGCGATGCCCGCGCAGGCGCTGGTCGTGATCAGCTACCACGACATCCGCGACGACGTGCGCGTGGAAGGCGATGCCGACCAGTTCGCCACCAGCACCCAGAACTTCGCCGCGCATCTGGACTGGCTGCACGGCCACGGCTACCGACCGGTCAGTTTGCAGCAAGTCGTCGATGCGTCGCACGGCGGCCCACCGTTGCCTGATAAAGCCGTCCTGCTGACCTTCGACGATGGCTTGCGCAGCGCCTACGACAAGGTCTATCCGCTGTTGCGCGCGTATCGCTACCCCGCGCTGCTGGCAGTGGTCACGGACTGGATCGACCTGCCGTCCGAAAAACAGATCGACTACGGCCATCGCATGTTCGGCCGCGAGGATTTCCTCACCTGGCAACAGCTGCGCGAAATGCAGGCCAGCGGACTGGTGGAAATCGCTTCGCACAGCCACGATCTGCACACGGGCGTGCTGGCGAATCCGCAAGGCAACCGCACCCCATCGGCGGTAACGCGCATCTACGATCCCGTCGCCGGGCGGTACGAGGACGAAGGCGCCTACACCCGGCGCATCCGTAGCGACCTCACGACAAGTCGCGACATGCTGGCGCGACAACTTGGCCGCGCGCCGCGTGCGCTTGTGTGGCCGTACGCGGCGTACAACAGCGTGGGCAACCGCATCGCCGATGGACTGGGCTACACCATCACATTCGATCTGGAGGGCCTGCGCGAACAGAAAGTGGGAGAGGACCTGCATGGACTGGCGCGGCTGCTGCTGCAGGAGAATCCCAACCACCTGCAGCTCGCATACGAGATGCGTCGCGACATCGCGCTTGAACCGGTGCGCGGGCTGCAGGTCGACCTGGATTATCTGTACGACGCAGACGCAGCGCAGGTCGAACGCAATCTCGACAAGCTCATCGAGCGCGTCAAGCAGATCAAGCCCAGCCATGTGTTCCTGCAGGCGTTCGCCGATCCCGATGGCAACGGTTCTGCCGACGCACTTTATTTCCCGAACCGGCAGTTGCCGATGCGCGCGGACCTGTTCAGCCGCGTCGCCTGGCAGCTGCGCACGCGTTCAGGCGTGAAGGTATTCGCGTGGCTGCCCGTGCTCGGCTTTGAGCTGCCCGGCGCGGCGCTGGTCCGCGGCGATGCGGCGGGCGAAGGCGACATCCATCGCGTCGACCCCGGCGATGCGCCTTCGATGCAACGCGTCGCGGAGATCTACGAAGATCTCGCGGTCAACAGTTATTTTGAAGGCGTGCTGTTCCACGACGACGCTTACCTGCGCGACGACGAACCCGCGGACGCGCCGCCCAGCACACCTGCGCAACGCACCGATGTGCTGATCGACACCACGCTGCGCCTGCGTGACGCCGCGCAGCGCTGGCGCCCGAAACTCGTCACCGTGCGCAATCTCTATGCGCGCCCCGTGCTGGAGCCGGCCAGCGAAGCCTGGTTCGGCCAGCGCCTGGACGCCTTCCTGGAACGCTACGACTACGTGGCGCTGATGGCGATGCCGTGGATGGAAGGCAGCAAACATCCCGAAGCATGGCTGGACAACCTCGTCGCAACCGTCGCGCAGCAGCCCGAAGGCCTCAAGCGCACCATCTTCGAGTTGCAGACAGTCGATTGGCAGACAAAGCAACCCATACCACCCGACCGCTTGAAAGCCATCGTGCGCCAACTGCAAGCCAAGGGTGCGCGGCATCTCGCGTGGTATCCGGACGATTTCATCTCCGACCAGCCGCCGCTGGACGACGCACGCGAAGCCATGTCCGCGCGCGCGTTTCCCTACCTGGAACCCTGACCGATGGCCTCACCCTCTTCCATCGTCAACATCCTCTTCCAGTTCGCGTTCTTCTACCCGTTGACCATGTCGATCGTGTGGATGGTCGGCGGC
>JBDSEX010000294.1:0-2518 GCA_039919835.1 Luteimonas sp. | reverse complement strand
GTGCTGCTGCTGACGGATCCGCTGGAACGCGATCCGCCCAGAGCCATGCTGCCCTTCGCGAGCGGGGAGCATCGTGTCGAACTCGACCTGGGCAGCGCAGCGCAGCGCCAGCGCTGGCGCAAGGTGTTCGTGTCGCCGATCGACGCTGCGCTGGACGCATTGCCATCGCGCGGCGTGCGCGTGCAGGCGTTGTCGACGGAAGCGCCGAGCGAAGCGTGGCTGCCGCTGCTTGGCCGCGCGCAGCCGAGAGTCGCCTGAGATGTCGCCGGACGGACTCATGCTTCGCGATATACATGCACCGTTGGCGCCGCCCTGGTGGCCGCCCGCGCCGGGCTGGTGGGCCGTGTTCGCGGTGATCGCTGTGGCGATTACGATTGCCGCATGGTGGTTTGCACGCCGCCGAACGTATCGTCACTCGGTCATGGCGATGTTCGACCAGGGCATCACGACATCATCGACCCCGGCCGCGCAGGTCGCCGCGATGTCGGAACTGCTGCGCCGCGCAGCGCGCAGGCGCGAGCCGCACGCCGATACGTTGCAGGGGGACGCCTGGCTGTTGTTCCTCGATGGCGGCGCCACGCCCGCCCGCTTTTCGCAAGGCGCCGGTCGCCTGCTGCTGGAGGGTGGATTCCAGCGCGAGGTCGATCATGCGCACGTCGACGCGCTCGTGCCGATCGCGCGCGCACGCTATCTCGAACTGATGGCCGCAAGGCCATGAACATGCCCACTCCGCTGCTCGCACTCTTCGCCGATTTCGCATGGCCGTTGTGGCTGCTCGCCATGCCGCTGCCGTGGCTCGCGCGCCGGCTGCTGCCCGCGCGCAAAAGTGCATCGGCTGCGCTCAGGGTGCCGTACGGCAACCGTCTCGACGCCATCGCGGGTGCCGGCGGGAGCGCGCGTGGACGGCAGGCAAGCTGGCTGTTGTGGTCTGCGTGGATACTGCTGTGCCTGGCCGCCGCGCGTCCGCAGCAACTTGGCGCTCCGGTCGCGCCGCCGCAGGCGGGCCGCGACATGATGCTGGCCGTCGACCTGTCCGGCAGCATGGCCGAGGAAGACATGCAGCTAGGCGGCAATCTCGTCGATCGCCTGACCGCTGCCAAGGCCGTGCTCGCTGATTTCCTCGACCGCCGCGTCGGCGATCGCGTCGGCCTGCTGGTGTTCGGACAACGCGCCTACACCTTGACGCCGCTCACATTGGACCGCGACACGGTACGCGACCAGCTCGCCGGTAGCGTGATCGGACTTGCGGGTCGCGAAACCGCCATCGGCGATGCCATTGGTCTCGCGGTCAAGCGCCTGCGCAATCAACCGGCCGGGCAGCGCGTGCTGATCCTGCTCACCGATGGCGTCAACACCGCCGGCGTGCTCGACCCGCGCAAGGCTGCGGAGCTGGCGAAAAGCGAGCGCGTGCGCGTGCACACCATCGCCTTCGGCGGCGAAGGCGGCGTGTCGGTATTCGGCTTCCGTTTGCCGATGCCGGGCGGCCAGGACGAGATCGATGAACCGACCTTGCAGGCGATCGCCAACCAGACCGGCGGCCGTTTCTTCCGCGCGCGCGATACCGAATCGCTGGCCGGCATCTATGCCGAAATCGATCGCCTCGAACCGGTGCAGCGTCCCGGCGAACAGATCCGACCGCGCATCGAACAATACGCATGGCCGTTGGCCGCCGCACTTGCATTTGCGTTGCTGGCATTCGCCGTGCCCAACCGGAAATTGGCGTGACCGACCTGCCGACGACCCTGCATTTCATGCGCCCACACTGGTTGTGGGGGCTGTTGGCGTTTCCGCTGATGGTGCAGTGGTGGCGCGCGCGGCGCAGGCGAGACAACGTCTGGCGCGACGTGGTCGATCCGCATCTGCTGCCACATCTCTTGCAGGGCACGCCGAGCCGCGGTGCGTGGTCGGGCTTCTGGTTGTCGACGGCATCGTTCGCCCTCGCTCTCGTCGCGCTCGCCGGTCCCGCATGGCGTCTGGGCGAGCAACCGCTGTGGCAGACCAAGGCACCACTGGTAATCGCGCTGGACCTGTCGAGCGCGATCACGGCGACGGACTTGCCGCCATCGCGCCTGCTGCAGGCGCGCGCCAAGATCGCGACGCTGCTGCGCGAGCGGGCCGGCGGACAGGTCGGCCTGGTCGCATTCGCGGGCGATGCGTTCACCGTCGCGCCGCTGACCGATGACGCGGCCAACGTCGCGTTGTTCCTTGATGCACTCGCGCCCGACGTGATGCCGGTGGACGGCGGCCGCGCCGATCGTGGGATTGAAATCTCCGCGATGCTGCTGCGGCAGGCGGGGTTCGATCATGGAGACATCGTCGTGTTGAGCGATCATGCCGACGGCGACGCGCGTGATGCGGCGGCGACGGCGTTGGCGGCGGGGTATCGCGTCTCTGCGCTTGGGCTCGGCACTCCGGCGGGGGCTGCGTATCGGAAGCCAGGCGGTTCGATCGCGCAGGCGCACCTGGATGCAGGTTCCCTGCGCACGATGAGCGGGGCAGGCGGTGGCGCCTATGCGGC
>JBDSEX010000291.1:0-4867 GCA_039919835.1 Luteimonas sp. | reverse complement strand
GAGCTCGCCCTTGATGACGCCGTGGAACTGGAACGCCTGCCGCGTGGTGATGCGCAGTCCGCGTTCCGCGTAGCGCGTGGCGATGGCGTCGAGCTGCAGCCACTGCGTCGGCGACACGACGCCGCCCGGCGTGCGCGTGCGGATCATGAAGCTGTAAGCGGGCTCGAGTTTCTGCAGGCGGCGTTCCTCGCGGATGTCGCGGTCGTCCTGCTGGTAACTGCCGTGGTATTTGATCAGCGTCTGGTCGTCCTCGCGCAATGCACCGGTGACCGGATCGGCGAGCGACTGCAGCAGCGTGCCGCGCAGGCGATGGCTGGACTGCTTGATGTCTTCGACGGAATGCGCGCTCATGGGCGCGCTCCGGAGTGCGGTACGAAAGCGCTTTTGCTCGCCCTCCCCGCGAAAGCGGGGATCCAGTGACCTTGCTCCGGAAGCGAAGGTCGCTGGATTCCCGCCTTCGCCGGAATGACGAAATAGGGGTTGTAAATGATGGAGCTAGCGAACGCGATATCCATCAATACACATCCCGCGCGTAGCGGCCCCGCGCCTGCAGGTCGTTGAGATAATCGTTGGCGTCTTCCGCCGACTTGCCGCCGTGCCCTGCGATGACGTCGAGCAATGCCGCGTGCACATCCTTCGCCATGGCCGTGGCGCCGCAGACGTACAGGTGCGCGCCGTCCTGCAGCCAAGTGAACAGTTCGCGGCCGTGTTCGCGCAGACGGTGTTGTACGTAGACTTTCTCCGCTCCATCGCGCGAGAACGCCAGGTCGAGGCGATGCAGCCCGCCCTGCTTGAGCGCGCGCTGCCATTCCAGCTGGTAGAGGAAATCGCTGCGGCCGTGCGGGTTGCCGAACAGCAGCCAGTTGCGCCCGCCGGCGCCCACCGCGACGCGCTCCTGCACGAAGCCGCGAAACGGAGCGACGCCGGTGCCGGGGCCGATCATGACGATGTCGCGCGATGGGTCGTTCGGCAGGCGGAAGCGCTTGTTGCGTTCGATGAAGACCGGCAACGTGTCGCCATGCGCTGCGCGGGCGATGCAGTTCGATGCCGCGCCCCAGCGCGCGTCGCCGTCGTGGTTGTATTGGACATGCGCCACGGTGAGATGCGCTTCCTCGCCGACGACCTTCTGGCTGGACGCGATCGAATACAGGCGCGGCGCCAGCGGGCGCAGTGCGGCGACCAGGTCATCCGCGGACCATGCGGCGGGATGCGAACGCAACAGGTCGATCACCTGCCGCCCGGCGAGCAGGTGCGCGAAACCGTCGGCATTGCGAGGTGCGAGGAGGCGGTTGAGCGCGTCGCTACGCGCACGTTCGGCGTGCATGGCAACGAAGGGTCGCGACAGGCGCGTGAGTTCGCGCTTGGCGGACAGCCACTGGCATAGCGGCATGGACTGCGCGTCGCGCGTCACGACGGCGTTGCCTTCCAGATCCAGCGCAGCCAGCACCGCATCGACCAGGGCCGGTGGATTGACGGGCCACACGCCCAGCGCATCGCCCGGTACGTAATGCAGGGTGGAAGCAGGCAGCCCGGAATCCTGCAACGACACTTCGACGTGGCGGATGTCACGATCACTTCCGCGTCCGGTGATGCGCTGGTTGGCGAGCAGTTCCGCGGCGAACGGCGAACTGCGCGTGAATGCGGGCCCCGCCGGCAAGGGCCGCGGCTGCGCGGAATGGATCGGCACGACGGTCGCCGACGGTGCGTGCGATTTCAGTGCTGCCTTCGCCGCACCCAGTGCACGCGCCAGCCACGGATCGGCGATGGTCTCGATGTCCAGGTCGGCTTCGCCGCGTTCGAGCAACCGGCTTGCTCCGAGTTCTGCCAGGCGCTCGTCAAGCTGGCGGCCAGTCACGCAGAACTGCGGATAGCTGGAATCGCCCAGGCCGAGCACTGCGTATTTCAGTGCCTTCAGTTCCGGCGCGCGCTTGCCTGCGATGAACTCGACGAAGGCCCGCGCGTCGTCGGGCGGGTCGCCGTCGCCCTGCGTGCTGATGACGATGTACAGATGGCGCTCGTTCTTGAGCTCGCGCGTGGGATACGCATCCGCGCGCAGCAACCGTGTCGCAACGCCTGCATGTTCCGCCTGCTGCGCCAGCGTTTCGGCCAATCGTTTGGCGTTGCCGGTCTGGCTGCCGTAGACGATGGTCAAGGTCTGCGCGGTGGGCGTTTCGATTGCAGGCACGGCGCTCGTCCGGCCCGGCATGGTGTATGAACGCGCCAGCCCTGCGGCGTAGCCGGACAGCCACCACAATCCACCGACATCAAGGCCTTCGGTCAGGCGCGACAGCAGGGTCGCCTGGTCGGACGACAACGGCGGAGCAGGGGCGACGGCAGCGGACATCGAGGGCATCGGCAACTTCGGATGCATGCAGGTTAGGCAGCGATGCGCGCCAGCGGAAAGGAGCGCTGGTTATGCGCTCATGCAGTGCGCGCATTTAACGCCGGCAGGCGCTCTGTCGATACTGCACGTCCCTGCCCGGAAACGCCCCGATGGAACTTCCACCCGACTTCCTGCCTTACATCGCCATTGGCTTTGCCGCGCAGGTGATCGATGGGGCATTGGGCATGGCCTATGGCGTCACCGCATCCAGCCTGCTTCTCGGCCTCGGCATTCCGCCTGCGGTCAGCAGCGCGACGGTGCACGCCGCGGAATGCTTCACCACCGGTGCCTCGGCGTTGTCGCACCACGCCTTCGGCAATATTGATCGCCATCTGTTCCGGCGGTTGCTGTTGCCGGGGGTGATCGGCGCGGCCGTCGGCGCATATCTGCTGGCGCAACTTCCGGGCGATGCGCTCAAACCATGGGTCGCCGCCTATCTTCTGTTTATCGGCGTCGTGATCCTGGTGAAGGGCTTTCGCGAATTCCCGCCGCGTGCAGTCACCACGCACCTGGGTCCGCTTGGTTTTTTTGGTGCATTGATCGATGCGGTGGGCGGCGGCGGCTGGGGTCCGGTCGTGGCCAGCAACCTGCTCGCACGCGGCAACGAATTCCGCCTCACGGTGGGCACCGTCAACGCCGTCGAGTTCTTCGTCACCCTGACTGCGTCGCTGGTCTTCCTGCTGACCATTGGCCTGGGCCACTGGCCGATCATCATTGGCCTGGCGCTTGGCGGCGTGCTGGCTGCACCGCTGGGCGCATGGGTCGTCCGTCTCGTCAAGCCGAAGCCGATGCTGTGCGTGGTTGGCCTGCTGGTGATCGGCTTGAGCTTGCGCACGCTGCTGAAGCACTTCGATGCGTTTTGAGTCAGGATTGGCGCTGGACCGCCGCATGCCCCGGGTTTTTGTGCCGACGACGTCAACGCCATTCGACTTGCCCAGACTCAGCCACCTCGACCGCCTCGAGGCCGAGAGCCTGCACATCCTGCGCGAGGTCGCGGCGGAGTTCCGCAATCCCGTGCTGCTTTAGTCCGTCGGCAAGGACAGTTCGGTACTGCTGCACCTGCTGCTGAAGGCATTCGCGCCGGGCAAGCCGCCGATTCCCTTGTTGCATGTCGATACCGGCTGGAAATTCCGCGAGATGATCGCGTTCCGGGACCGCCGCGCGGCCGAAACCGGCGTCGAATTGCGCGTGCACACCAATCCGGACGGCGTCGCGCAGGGCATCGGCCCGCTCAGCCACGGCGCCAGCGTGCATACCGACGTGATGAAGACGCAGGCGCTGAAGCAGGCCCTGGACAAGCATGGTTTCGATGCGGCCATCGGCGGTGCGCGCCGCGACGAAGAGAAATCGCGCGCCAAGGAACGCATCTTCTCCTTCCGCAGCGCCCAGCACCGTTGGGATCCCAAACAGCAGCGCCCGGAATTGTGGAACCTGTACAACACCCGCCTGCACAAGGGCGAGGGCGTGCGCGTGTTTCCGCTGTCGAACTGGACCGAGCTGGATATCTGGCTGTACATCTATCGCGAAAGCATCCCGGTGCCGTCGTTGTACCTCGCAGCCGAACGGCCGGTGGTCGAACGCGACGGCGCGCTGATCCTGGTCGATGACGCGCGCCTGCAGCTGCGGCAAGGAGAAGCGCCGTCGATGAGGCACGTGCGTTTCCGCACGTTGGGCTGCTATCCGCTGACCGGCGCGGTCGAATCCGAAGCCGACACGCTGGAAAAAGTGATCGCGGAAATGCTGGTGGCGACGACGTCCGAACGGCAGGGACGTGTCATCGACCATGATCCGTCCGAATCGATGGAGAAGAAGAAGCGGGAGGGGTATTTCTGATGGGCACGGCCTCCGGCATCGCCGCCTACCTGCAACAGCACGAAGACAAAAGCCTGCTGCGCTTCATCACCTGCGGCAGCGTGGATGACGGCAAGAGCACGTTGATCGGACGCCTGTTGCACGACAGCAAGGGCCTGTTCGTCGACCAGCTGGCCGCGCTCGAGGCCGACAGTCGCCGCCACGGCACCCAGGGCGAGTCGGTCGATTACGCACTGTTGCTCGATGGCCTTGCCGCCGAGCGCGAGCAGGGCATCACCATCGATGTCGCTTACCGTTTCTTCGACACCGACAAGCGCAAGTTCATCGTCGCCGATTGCCCAGGCCACGAGCAGTACACGCGCAACATGGCGACGGGTGCGTCCACCGCCGACCTCGCCGTTGTACTGGTCGATGCGCGCAAGGGATTGCTGACGCAGACGCGCCGCCACAGCTACATCATCTCGCTGCTCGGCATCCGGCATGTGCTGCTGGCGGTAAACAAGATGGATCTTGCCGGTTACGACGAAGCCGCCTTCATGCGCATCTCCGGCGAGTACAACGCGCTCGCCGCGCAACTTGGCATCGCGCATGTCACGGCAATCCCGCTATCCGCGCTCAACGGCGACAACCTGCTGCAATGCTCGCCATCGATGCCGTGGTACAGCGGCCCGA
>JBDSEX010000290.1:0-5253 GCA_039919835.1 Luteimonas sp. | reverse complement strand
GGATGTCGAAGGTGACTGATCGGCCAGGGGTTGTGGCCATTGAGCGCCACCGCCGGTCCTAATTGTGCGCGCAGCGTGGCCTACGCTGGTTGCAAGACCCGCTTACAAGCCATCAAATTCGTTGAGCGCCTGCAGAACCGCCGAGTCTCCCGAATATCTGTTGCGGATGGCAGCCACGTCGGCGTCTGCCGTGTCACAGCTGAGATCGGCCATGGCTGCAGCAACCTCTTTGTCCCGCTCCGAGCGGTCGCCGTTGAACTCACCCGCGAAATGCACGCATGACGCCAGTCGATCGGTGAGGGTGGACACATCATCCGGCAGGGTCGGCGCTTTGCTTTCCACCAAGGGCGTGTCGGCGGACAGTTCGGGTTGATCGGTACTTCCCGGCGCGCAGGCGGTGGACGCCAGTAACAGCAGGAAGCATGCGCCGAGAAGCCTTATCGCGACGCCTTGGGGATCCGTGCTCTGTTGCTTGTGGGCACTCAACTCTTATTCAACCGTCACGGACTTGGCGAGATTCCGCGGCTTGTCCACATCGGTCCCGCGTGCCAGCGCCGCGTGATACGCCAGCAGCTGCACCGGGATCGCGTGCACGATGGGGCTCAGCAGGCCGACGTGTCGGGGCGTGCGGATGACATGCACGCCTTCGGATTCAGTGAAGTGGCTGTCGGCGTCGGCGAAGACGTACATCTCCCCGCCGCGGGCGCGGACTTCCTGGATGTTGGACTTCACTTTTTCCAGCAGGCTGTCGTTGGGCGCGATGACGACGACTGGCATGTCGGCATCGACCAACGCCAGCGGCCCGTGCTTTAGTTCGCCGGCGGGATACGCTTCGGCATGGATGTAGGAAATCTCCTTGAGCTTGAGCGCGCCTTCCAGCGCGATCGGGTAGTGCACGCCGCGGCCGAGGAACAGCGCGTGCTGTTTCGGCGCAAATCGTTCCGACCACAGGATGATCTGCGGCTCCAGGTTCAAGGCGTGCTGCACGCTGCCTGGCAAGTGCCTTAGCGCGTCCAGCAGCTCGTCTTCCTGCACTGCGTCGAGGCGCCCACGCAATTTCGCCAGCGTGCCCGTCAAGACGAACAAGGCCACGAGCTGGGTCGTGAACGCCTTGGTCGATGCCACGCCGATTTCGGCGCCGGCGCGCGTATAGAACACGAGCTTGCTGGCGCGCGGGATGGCGCTTTCGGGCACGTTGCAGATCGACAGCGTCCGGCCTTGCCCCAGTGACTTGGCGTATTTCAAAGCTTCCCTCGTGTCGAGCGTTTCTCCCGACTGCGAAATGGTGACGATGAGCTGCCTGGGATTGGCGACCACGCTGCGGTATCGGTATTCGCTGGCGATGTCGACCGCACAGGGCAGGCCGGTCATCGCCTCGATCCAGTAGCGCGCCGTCAGGCCCGCGTAATAGCTGGTGCCGCAGGCGAGGATCTGCACGCTTTCGATATCGCGCAGTACGGCATCGGCGTCACTCCCGAACATCGCGGGCGAGAAACCACCGTCGTCGATGACCGCCTCCATGGTGTCTGCGATGGCGCGTGGCTGCTCGTGGATTTCCTTCTGCATGAAATGCCGGTATGGGCCAAGCTCCAGCGACGCCAGCGACACGTCGGAGACGTGTACGTCGCGGTGCACTTCAAGATCATTGCCGTCGAACACCCGCACCGATTCGCGCGTGACCTCGGCGGTGTCGCCTTCCTCCAGGAAGATCACGCGCCGCGTCGCGGTGATGATCGCGGACACATCGGACGCGATGAAATTCTCGCCAACACCGAGTCCGACCAGCAGCGGACAACCCATGCGCGCAGCCACCATGCGGCCCGGATCGCGCTTGCTGACCACGGCGATGGCGTAGGCGCCTTCAAGTTCCTTGACCACTTTCTGCAGCGCCGCGAGCAGATCATCGCCCTGCGATTGGTAGTAGTGCAGCAAGTGCGCCATGACTTCGGTATCGGTCTGCGACTCGAACTGGTACCCAAGCGCGCGCAAGCGATCACGTTGCTGCTCGTGGTTCTCGATGATGCCGTTGTGGACCAGCGCGATCTCGCCATGGCTGATGTGCGGATGCGCGTTGAGCTCGGTCACGCCGCCATGCGTGGCCCAGCGCGTGTGGCCGATGCCGAGTTGCGCGTGGAAGTTTTCCGCATGCGCTGCCGCTTCCATTTCCGAGACGCGGCCGGTTCGGCGCACGCGGCGGACTTCACCCGAGTCGCCGTCTCCATCGATGACTGCGATGCCGGCCGAGTCGTAGCCGCGATACTCGAGCCGCTTGAGCCCCTCGATCAGCATCGGGACGACATCGCGATCTGCGATCGCGCCGACAATTCCGCACATGGCATGGCTCCATTGGATGGCGGCTAGTTTAACGACGTGTGGCAAGCACCGGCCGACACGCATGTGCAGGCACACCGGACGCGGTGGTTTAACCGGGAAACCCGGGCGCCCACGTGCAATCCATCAGGCGCGTCAGGATTTCGCGGGTTTTTCTGGCCGGTGCCAGCCCGGCAATGTTTCCTGCCGCGCTCGACCGAGCGTCAGCTGCCCGTCCGGCGCATGCTTGGTGATCACAGATCCCGCCCCGATGGTCGCGTCCTTGCCAATGGTGACGGGGGCGACCAGCGACGCATTGGATCCGATGAAGGCGCCATCCTCGATGGTCGTCCCCGATTTGTTCACGCCATCGTAGTTGCAGGTGATCGTTCCGGCGCCGATGTTGACGCCGCTGCCGATGGTAGCGTCGCCGAGATAGCTTAGATGGCTGGCCTTGCTGCCGACGCCGACCCTTGAATTCTTGACCTCGACGAAGTTTCCGATGTGCGCGCCGTCGGCGAGCACGGTGCCCGGCCGCAGTCGCGCGAACGGGCCGATCATGACAGCGCCTTCGGTGCTCGCGCCATCCAGGTCGCAATGCGCGCGGATTTGCGTGCCCGCGGCGAGGTTGACGTCGCGCAGCCGCGTGTACGGGCCGATGCGCACGCCGTCCCCCAGCGCGATCTCGCCTTCGAGGATCACGTCGATGTCGATTTCCACGTCACGGCCAACCGTGACCCTGCCACGCACGTCGACGCGGTTGACGTCGGCGAAACGCACGCCGTCCTCGCATAGCGCTTTCACCGCACGCAGCTGGAACGCGCGTTCGAGTTGGGCGAGCTGCCAGGGATCGTTCGCGCCTTCGGTTTCGACGGGATCGGCCACGCGTACCATCTCCGCGGCGCTATATTCGGCGGCCGCGGCAGCGAAGACGTCCGTCAGGTAATACTCTCCCTGCGTATTGTCGTTGGACAGCGCGGAAAGCCATCCCTTCAGCGCGGTCGCTTCGGCGACAAGGATGCCGGTGTTGACGATACGGATGCGGCGCTGCTCGTCGTCGGCATCCTTGTGCTCGACGATGGCGCCGACGCGGCCTTCGGCATCGCGCACAATGCGGCCGTAACCGGTGGGGTCGTCGAGTTCTGCAACCAGAACGCCGAGCCTACCCGGCACGGCCAGCAACCGGCGCAACGATCCAGCGGTGATTAACGGGACGTCGCCGTACAGCACCAGGACCTGTGCGCCGTCCGGCACGTCGGGCATCGCCTGCTGCACGGCGTGCCCGGTGCCAAGTTGCCGTGCCTGTTCGACCCAGTGCAGGCCGGTGTGTCCTGCGAACGCATCGCGCACCTGGCCGCCGCCGTGCCCATGCACGACGTGGATGCCGGCAGGGTTGAGTGCGCGCGCAGCGTCGATGACATGCGCCAGCATCGGCCGCCCCGCAATGGCCTGCAGCACTTTCGGCAGCGCCGACTTCATCCGTTTGCCTTCGCCAGCGGCGAGGATCACGACATGCAACGGTGCGGGCATCGGTAGTCCAGCGGATCGGTGATGTCGGAATTCTACCGGGCCGCACTGCTACGATGCCGACCACTCATGTTCCTGATCGCGGAGCGCGATTTGAGTCTGACGCGGCAAGGGCGGCATTACCTGATGATCGGCGGGATCCAGTGGCTGGTCGACTGGGGCGTCATGGTCGGATTGAGCCACTTCGGAATGCTGATCGAGCCGGCCAACGTGGTTGGGCGCATCGCCGGCGCGATGCTCGGCTACTGGCTCAACGGCAAGCTGACGTTCGCCGGCGACGATACGGCGCTCGGGCGCACCCAGCTGCAGCGCTTCATGATGATGTGGTTGTTCACGACGGCCATCAGCACGTGGGCGATGGGCAGCATCGACGACTGGTTCGGCCTGAAATGGGCATGGCTGGCGAAACCGGGCGTGGAAGCACTCCTGGGTTTGATCGGTTTCGTGTTGTCCCGGCACTGGGTCTACAAGCGATAGATCGGGTTGGCCACATCCGTTGTAGAACGCCCCACGGGTGCCATGGGACTCGCCGGCAATCCCCGATCGAACAAGGAGATCCCCTATAAAAAACGCCGACGTGGGTCGGCGTTTGCAGCACCTCGAAATCCGCGTCGGATCAGTGCTTGAGGTTCTTGCGCAAGCGCTCAAGCGCTTGAAGCTGGGCCTGTACTTCTGACAGCCGCTTCTGCGCCTCGGCCACTTCCATCGCTTCACCACGCCCCTCGAGGATCCGCTCGGCTTCGGCCTTGGCGGCCAGCACCGCGGCTTCGTCGATGTCCTGGGCACGGATCGCGGTATCGGCCAGCACGGTCACGACCTGCGGCTGCACTTCGAGAATCCCTCCAGACACGGCGAAGTCGAGCTTTTCGCCGCCCGGCAACGTCACGATCACCTTGCCCGGCTTCAGTCGGGTGATCAGCGGCGCGTGGCGCGGCGCGATGCCGAGCTCACCGAGTTCGCCGGTGGCGACCAGCAATTCGGCCTCGCCGTGGAAGATTTCCTCCTCGGCACTGACGATGTCGCAACGGAATGTGGATGCCATAAGACTCTCTTTCTACGTAGGGTGGGCCTTGGCCCACCATTGCGTGCAGAAGCGGTGAGCCAGGGCCCACCCTACGATGCAACGATCAGGCGGTGATCTTCTTCGCTTTTTCGATCGCCTCGTCGATGCCGCCGACCATGTAGAAGGCCTGCTCGGGAATGTGGTCGCATTCGCCGTCGCAGATCATCTTGAAGCCGCGGATGGTGTCCTTCAGCGACACGTACTTGCCGGGCGAGCCGGTGAACACTTCGGCGACGTGGAACGGCTGCGAGAAGAAGCGCTCGATCTTGCGCGCGCGCGACACGGCCTGCTTGTCTTCTTCCGACAGCTCGTCCATGCCCAGGATCGCGATGATGTCCTTGAGCTCTTTGTAC
>JBDSEX010000284.1:0-5409 GCA_039919835.1 Luteimonas sp. | reverse complement strand
GGCAAGGTCCACCACGCACGGGACCCCAGTGAAGTCCTGCAGCACCACGCGCGCGGGCATGAAGGCGATTTCGATCTCCGGTTCGTCCTTTGCATCCCATTGCGCCACCGCCTCGATGTGCTGCGGGAGCACGGTCACGCCGTCTTCGTGGCGCAACAGGTTCTCGAGCAGGATCTTCATCGAATACGGCAGCCTGGCAAGGTCGAACCGCTCGCCGAGCTTCGGCAGGCTGAAATAGGTGTAGGACTTGCCGCCGAGTTCGAGACTGCTGCGTGTGGCGAAGGAGTCGGCCATGTGGGCTCCGTGACGGGTAACTGGATGTGGGGAGGTGCGGGGAAATTCACCGCGGGGAACCCGTTCATTATGCCGGAAGCTGCGATAGGACGCAGCCGCGTCGCTACCAAACGCTGCGATTCCGAGAGGTTCGGGCGGGTGTTGACCCGCCATCGAATACTTCAACAGGCCGCTTGGGGACTCACCAAAACGCGGTGGGTAGGGATCCGCCCTGCATCACGCCAGTTGCGCCTCGACGGCTGCGATCATCTCGCGTTTGCGCAACAGGAAATCCCAGAAATTGCCGCCGAGTTGCCGCCACAGCACCGCCGAGCGCAGGGCGGCCAACAGGACCGCGCGGATCTCGGCCACCACGTTGGCCTGGCCCAGGTAATGCGGGTTGCCCTGCACCATGATCTTGGGTCTCAGGTGGCTGATGCTGTTCGCGTACAGGCTGCCGAGGCTGGACAGCACATCGGGGTGCGTGCTTTCGAGCCGTTCCGCCGACGGCGCCAGTGCCGCGATGCCGGCCTGGATCTGGTCGATCGAGACGCCTTCGCGCACGAACCGCCGCTCGAGTTGGAGAACCGCAAGCGCAAGCTTCGGCAACAACGGATCGGCGGCGGCATTGTCGAAATACTCGCGCAGCAGTCGCAACCCGGGACGCAGCGCATCGAGGGTGCCGTAGACCGCTTCCGGAGAGGCGGCATCGATGCGAAAAACGCTGTCGAGCGAGGTCTGCAACACCGCCGCATCGGCCTGGCCCGTGTCGGCGATCTGCCGCACCTGTTTCAGTGCCTGCAGTAGGCCGGCCAGCGCGAGGACGCGCTGAACCATTGGTTCGTTCACGACATCGTTCATGCAGCCAGGCTCTTTTCCAATGGGGCGTCGGTGGACAGGATGACGGCGCCGCCGAGGCATTCGTCGCCTCGATAGAGCACCAGAGATTGCCCCGGCGTCACCGCGCGCTGCGGGCCAGCGAAGCGGACTCGCAGGCTGCCATTGTCGACGACTTCCACGTCGCACGGTTCCTCGGCTTGCCGATAACGAGTCTGCGCGGTGCACGTGAAGCGACGCGCTGGCGGCGCACCTGAAATCCAGTGTGCACTCTCGGAACTGAGCGAGTGGGATTGCAGGAAAGGACTGTCGCTGCCCTGGTCGACGACCAGGATGTTGCGCGCCACATCCTTGCCGACCACGTACCAAGGCGCTGCTGCGCGCCCGCGGACGCCGCCGAGTTGCAGGCCCTCGCGCTGGCCGAGGGTGAAAAAGAACACACCTGGATGTTCGCCCAAGGTACGGCCATGCGGATCACGTATGTCGCCTGTTCTTGCCGGCAGGTAACGGCCGAGGAATTCGCGGAAGTCGCGTTCGCCAATGAAGCAGATGCCGGTGGAATCCTTTTTTGCCGCCGTCGGCATGCCCGCTTCATTGGCGATGCGGCGCACGTCGCTCTTGAGCATGTCGCCCAGCGGAAACCGCGTGGCGGAAAGGGGCCCTTGTCCGAGCTGATGGAGGAAATAGCTCTGGTCCTTGCTCCGATCCGCCGCCCGCAGCAGCACCGTCCGCCCGCCGCGTTGCTCCACGCGTGCATAGTGCCCGGTCGCGATGAACTCGGCGCCCAGCGCATGCGCCGCGTCAAGGAAATGCTTGAACTTGATTTCGCGGTTGCACAGCACGTCGGGGTTTGGCGTTCGCCCGGCAGCATATTCGGCGAGGAAATGGGCGAACACCCCGTCCCAGTATTCCTTGGAGAAATCGCGGAAATGGATCGGCATTCCCAGACGCCCGCAGACCGCGACAGCATCCCTGCGATCGTCGTCCGCGCGGCAATCGCCGCTGCCGTCATCCGCCCAGTTCTGCATGAACAGACCGGCAACGTCGTCGCCCGGTGGCTTGCCAGTCTGGTCGCGCAACAGCAAAGCCGCGACCGACGAATCGACGCCGCCGGAAACGCCGACGATGATGCGTGGCGCGCTCACGCGATGTGTTGCAGCATCGACAGCGGATGACGACGTCCTGCGAGGTAGTCGGCCACCACCTGCCACACGAGCGGGCTGCGATGGCGGGCTTGCGCATCCTGCAATTCGAGGGGCGACATCCACTGCGCCTGCACGATGCCTTCGTCCAGCTTGCGCGCGGGATCGTGTTGCACGGGTTCCGCGGCGAATGCAAACCGCAGGTAATGACGTCCGGTGCCGTTGTCGACATTCGGGGCTTTCCACTGGTACGCGCCAACGAACGCGGTCAAACGCACGTCCCAGCCCGTTTCCTCGCGCGTCTCGCGCAGCGCGGCATCGACCAGGCTCTCGTCGGGTTCAAGGTGACCGGCTGGCTGGTTGATGACGAGGCGCCCGTCGACCCGCTCCTCCACGCACAACAAGCGTCCGTCGCGAACCACGACCGTGGCGACGGTCACATCGGGCTGCCAGAAGCGGCCTTCGCGATAGCTCATCTTTCACAACTCATTGGCGCTCGCTCCTGGGTCATGGTCTTCTGATACGCGTGCGGGACTGCAAGCCGATGCATGCTGGCAAGCCCATCGCGTGGTTTGTGCGAGGCTGGTTCATGATCCCGAGAAGGCGGGGAACATCCATCTTCGACCAATTCAAGGTCGCCAGCATTGGGCTGCGGCAAGTTTACGGGCGTGGCTCGGGCCTCGCAGGAATGATGGGCAAAAGATTGCGAGTCAATCCGCTCCCATTTCCTATAATGACGCCATGCCCAGGAAAACCGAAAGGGATCGCGACCATGGCGCAGTCGTCGAAACCGCCAAACCCGAAACCGCCCGCCCGCCGTTGTACTCCGTGCTCATCCTCAACGACGACTACACGCCCATGGATTTCGTGGTGGAGGTGCTGGTGCAGTTCTTCGTCATGAACCTTGAAAAGGCGACGCAGATCATGCTTCACGTCCACACGCGCGGGCGCGGGGTCTGCGGGGTCTATACCCGCGAGGTCGCAGAGTCCAAGGTGGCGCAGGTAAACGAATACGCAAGGCTGCACCAGCACCCCCTCTTGTGCACGATGGAAAAAGCGTAAGGTCATCCCCAAGTCAGGTCGCAGTACCCACGGAGGCTACCTCCCATGTTTTCCAAAGACCTCGAACAGACCATCGGCCAGTGTTACAAGCGCGCCCGCGAAGCGCGCCACGAATACATGACGGTCGAGCATCTGCTGCTGGCGCTCCTCGACAACCCTTCGGCGGAGGGCGTCCTGAAGGCGTGCAACGCTGATTTCCACCGGCTGCGCAGCGAGCTGGAACAGGCGATCGAAACATCCGTGGCCAAGCTGCTTGATGACGACGGCCGCGACACCCAACCCACGCTCGGCTTCCAGCGCGTGCTGCAGCGCGCCGTTTACCACGTGCAGTCGTCCGGCAAGAAGGAAGTCACCGGCGCCAACGTGCTCGTCGCCATTTACGGTGAGAAGGATTCGCACGCCGTCTACTACCTGAACCAGCAGGACGTAACGCGGCTGGACGTGGTCAATTACCTGTCGCACGGCATCGCCAAGATTGGCGAGGACGAGCCTTCGCAACAGTCCGATGACGCGTCCAAGTCAGGCGAGGGTGGCGACGGCGAGCACAAGGGCGACGCGCTGGAGGAGTTTGCGAGCAACCTCAACCAGCTCGCGCGAGACGGCAAGATCGATCCACTGGTGGGCCGGGCAGATGAAGTCGAACGCACCATCCAGATCCTGTGCCGCCGCCGCAAGAACAACCCGCTCTACGTCGGCGAAGCCGGCGTCGGCAAGACGGCACTCGCCGAGGGCCTGGCGAAGCGCATCGTCGATGGCAACGTGCCCGAAGTGCTGGCCGATGCGACCATCTTCGCGCTTGATCTCGGCGCACTGGTCGCGGGCACCAAGTACCGCGGCGATTTCGAGAAAAGGCTCAAAGCCGTGCTGGCGCAGTTGAAGAAACATCCAGGGGCGATTCTGTTCATCGACGAAATCCACACCATCATCGGTGCCGGCTCGGCCAGCGGCGGCACGATGGATGCGTCCAACCTGATCAAGCCGGTGCTTGCAACCGGCGATTTGCGCTGTATCGGTTCAACCACCTTCCAGGAATATCGCGGGATCTTCGAGAAAGATCGTGCGCTTGCACGAAGGTTCCAGAAAATCGATATCGTCGA
Organism: Luteimonas sp.; assembly: GCA_039919835.1. Taxonomy (GTDB): domain Bacteria; phylum Pseudomonadota; class Gammaproteobacteria; order Xanthomonadales; family Xanthomonadaceae; genus JALYOU01. The sequence continues at coordinate 998 of JBDSEX010000284.1, read as the reverse complement.
ACCGACGGTCGGCGAAACGCTGGAAATCCTGCACGGCCTCAAGCCGCGCTACGAGCAGCACCACGGCGTGGCCTACGCCGACGACGCCTTGCAAGCTGCAGTCGACCTGTCTGTGAAGCACATCGCCGACCGCCTGCTGCCCGACAAGGCCATCGACGTGATCGACGAGGCCGGCGCACGCCAGCGGCTGCTGGCCGAAGACGTGCGCAAGCAGATCATCGATGTCGAGGAAATCGAGACCATCGTCGCCAAGATGGCGCGTATTCCCGCCAAGCAGGTGAGCGCGTCCGACAAGGACGTGCTGCAGCACCTCGAGCGCAACCTGAAGATGGTGATCTTCGGCCAGGACCCGGCCATCGCGACGCTCACGTCAGCGATCAAGCTCGCGCGCTCGGGCCTGGGCAATCCCGACAAACCGATCGGCAATTTCCTGTTCGCGGGCCCCACCGGTGTCGGCAAGACCGAAGTCACCAAGCAACTCGCCCTCCAGTTGGGCATCGAGCTGGTCCGCTTCGACATGAGCGAATACATGGAATCGCATTCGGTATCGCGCCTGATCGGCGCGCCGCCGGGCTATGTCGGTTTCGACCAGGGCGGCCTGCTGACCGAAAAGATCGTCAAGACGCCGCATTGCGTGCTCCTGCTCGACGAGATCGAGAAGGCGCATCCGGACGTGTTCAACATCCTCCTGCAGGTCATGGACCACGGCGTGCTGACCGACACCAATGGCCGCGAGGCGAATTTCCGCAACGTGATCGTGGTGATGACCACCAACGCCGGTGCCCAGCAGGCGGCGCGCCGGACCATGGGCTTCGTGGAACAGAACCATGCGACCGATGCGATGGAAGTAATCCGCAAGGGCTTCACGCCAGAGTTCCGCAATCGCCTGGATGCCATCATCCAGTTCCAGGGCCTGGGCTTCGAGCACATCCTGCGCGTCGTCGACAAGTTCCTGATCGAGCTGGAAAGCCAGTTGCACGACAAGCACGTGACCCTGT
>JBDSEX010000282.1:0-13060 GCA_039919835.1 Luteimonas sp. | reverse complement strand
GCGCATGAAGTGGACCAAGCTCGGCAGGATTTTCGACCCGACCGATTTTGCATTGCCAAACGGATGCGAGGAATTCGCGCAGTCGCCGCAGGCGCTGGTGTTCGACGATTGCGTGCGCATCTATTTTTCCAGCCGGCAACGCGACCCGCGCAACGGCAAGTACCTCAGCCATATCTGCTTCGCCGACTTCGACAAGACCTTCCAGCGCGTGTTGCGGGTGTCCGATGCCCCGGTGATCCCGCTCGGCAAACTCGGCTGCTTCGACGAGCACGGGATCTTTCCGATGAACGTGCTGCGGCATGAGGGAAAGATTTTCGGCTACACCAGCGGCTGGACGCGGCGGGTCTCCGTGTCGGTGGATACCGGCATCGGACTGGCTTTCAGTGACGACGACGGCTTGACGTTCAACAAGACCGGTGACGGCCCGGTGCTCACTGCTTCGCTGCACGAGCCGTGCCTGGTCGGCGACCCCTTCGTGCAGGTGCACGAGGGCGTGTTCCACATGTGGTACATCTTCGGCACCGGTTGGAAACGCTTCGCCGAGGACCAGCCTCCTGACCGCATCTACAAGATCGGACACGCGACCTCGCACGATGGGGCGGCCTGGACCAAGGACGAAGGCGTGCAGATCATCGCCGACCGCCTGCATGCCGACGAAAGCCAGGCGCTGCCCACCGTGGTTCGCATCGGCAGCCGATTCCACATGCTGTTCTGTTACCGCGAATCCTCGGACTTCCGCACATCGGCGGGACGCGGCTATCGCCTGGGCTACGCCTGGTCGGATGACCTGCAAGTCTGGACGCGCGATGACGCCGACGTCGGCATCGACGTCTCCGCTGGCGAATGGGATGCGGACATGCTGTGCTATCCGCATCTGTTCCAGTGCGACGGCAAGGTGTACCTGCTGTACAACGGCAACGAGTTCGGCCGACGCGGTTTCGGGATCGCGGTGCTGGAATGAGCACTGACGCGATCGACTACCGCCAGGGCAGCGCCTCGGCGGCCGACATCCAGGCGCACCTGCATGCCTGCGACGCGTGCTTCCATATCCCGCTGTCGCAACGCGTGGACATCCCGGCCTATTCGGCCAAGCTGGCAGACAACGCCGTGACGTTCGAAGCGTGGCGTGGCGCCGTGCTGGTCGGCCTGGTGGCCGCCTATTTCAATGACCCCGCAGTGCGTCCGGGCTTCATCAGCAATGTCAGCGTCGACCCCGATGCGATCGGTGCGGGCATCGCCTCGCGCCTGCTTCAAGCGTTCATCGACGCGGCGCAGGCGCGGCGCCTGCAGCAGATCGAGCTGCATGTCTCCCCCAAGGCCGACGCGGCCGTCGCGCTCTACCGGAAACTTGGATTCGTCGAATCCGGCGGCGATACTGAAACCTTGACCATGCGACTGACCTTGACGGACCCCACGCAACGATGAACAGCACCCGTGACTACAACCAGGAACTCAAGGACACCGCCGACCACCAGTATGCGTACGGCTTCGACTTCGATGTCATGCATCCGTACATGCTGCGGTCGTTCGCGCCTTTTTTCCGCGATGGCAATGCGCTGGAGCTCGGCAGCTTCAAGGGCGACTTCACCCGGCGGCTGGTCGAGCACTTCGACGACGTGACCTGCGTGGAGGCTTCCGACGAGGCCATCGCGACGGCGCGCGGCAGGCTCGGCGACAGGGCGAGCTTCATCCATTCGCGGTTCGAGCAGGCCGCGCTGCCCACCCGGTACGACAACATCGTGCTGACACATGTGCTCGAGCACATCGACGATCCGGTCCTGGTGCTCAAGCGCATCAACGACGAGTGGCTGTCCGATCGCGGTCGCTTCTTCCTGGTCTGCCCCAATGCCAACGCGCCTTCGCGCCAGATCGCGGTCAAGATGGGCCTGATCACGCACAACGCGGCCGTCACTCCGGCCGAGGCCGAACACGGCCATCGCTGCACGTATACCCTCGACACACTCGAGCGCGACGCCACGCAAGCCGGTCTCAAGGTCGTGCACCGCTCCGGGATTTTCTTCAAGGCGCTGGCGAACTTCCAATGGGATCGCCTGCTGCAGACGGACATCGTGTCCAAGGAATACCTGGACGGGTGCTACATGCTCGGCCAGCAGTATCCCGACCTGTGTTCCAGCATCTTCCTGATGTGCGAGAAAGGCGCTTGAGCAGCGTGGCCGGCCAGCAGGCAACCACAGATGGCACACTCGTCGACAGCAGCCTGGATGGGCGCAGGAAGAAGATCTCGTTCGTGATCGCCGTCTACCGCAATGCCGGGGCGATCACCGAGACTTATAAAAAAATCCACTCGGTGTTTCATTCCGACCTGAAGGACTACGACTACGAGATCGTGTTCGTGGACGACGGCTCCGATGACGGATCGCTGCAGGAGATCCTGCAGCTGCGCGAGCATGACGCATGCATCAAGGCCATCACGTTCACCCGCAACTTCGGACAGATGGCGGCGATGCTCGCCGGGCTCGCCCAGGCGTCCGGCGATGCGACGGTCAATATTTCCGCGGACCTGCAGGATCCGGTTGAACTCATCCCGCAGATGGTGGAGCGCTGGCGCGACGGCGCCGAATTGGTGGTGTGTTACCGCACCGATCGCTCCGATACGTTTGCCGCGAAAATGTTCTCGCGCTTCGCCTACGGCGCGTTGCGCCTGTCGATTCCGCAGATTCCGCCCGGGGGGTTCGACTTCGTGCTGATGGATCGCAAGGCCCTGGACGAATTCAATGCGATCGATGTCAGGAACCGGTTCTTCCAGGGCGACCTGCTTTGGACCGGTTACCGCACCAGCTTCATTCCCTACGTGCGCCTGAAACGGACCATCGGCAAGTCGCAGTACAACCTGAGGAAGAAACTCAAGAGCTTCCTCGATGCCTTCCTCGATGCGTCCTACCTGCCCATCCGCTTCATCTCGATGGCGGGATTGGTCACCTCGGCATTGGGCGTGCTCTACAGCCTGACCATCATCTACAGCTGGATGCGCGGCTCGACGCCGTTCTCGGGCTGGGCGCCGCTGATGATCGTGATCCTCATCGTCGGCGGCTTGATCATGGTGATGCTGGGCATCATCGGCGAGTACATCTGGCGCATCTACGACGAAGTCCGCAAGAAGCCGAACTACATCGTCAGGGACCGTTTCCTATGAGCGCCGCATCCACGAGCGATGTCCTGCAATACACCATGGTGCAGGGCGTGAAGTGCTACAGCCCGAACCAGGCCGAAAGCTATACGGACTATCCCGACGATGGTTTCGACGTCACCGACAAGATGGAGGAAGACAGCTTCTGGGTGCGTTCGCGCAACCGGCTGCTGACCAGCATCATCTTCAGGCATGCGGGCGAATTCAAGGCGCCCCGCTTCCTCGAGGTCGGTTGCGGCACCGGCGAGTTCATCCGCGAACTGGTCGCCGACCGGCGCCTTGCCATCACAGGCTCGGAGATCTACCTCAAGGGCCTGCTGTACGCGAAGAAGAAACTCCCGTCAGTGGACTTCATCCAGTACGACGCCGCGCACGGGCTGTTGCCGGATACCTTTGACATGATCGCCGCGTTCGATGTCATCGAACACATCGACGACGATGTCGCCGCCATCACCAACATCTCCCGGATGCTGGCGCCCGGCGGTTATTTCATCGTGACCGTACCGCAGCACATGTTCCTGTGGAGCCGTCTGGACGAGATCGTCATGCACAAGCGCCGCTATTCGCGTCGCGAGCTGGTAGGCAAGCTGCGCGCGCAGGGGTTTGAGATCACGACCGTCACTTCGTTCCTGTTCGCGCTGTTCCCGTTGATGATGGTCGCCCGGCTCCGCGACCGGCCGACCGGAGATGCCGTGCCCGCCGATGGTGCTGCCGTGGACTCCGACCTTGAATCCAGGGTGAGCTTCCCGACAGCCCTCAACTGGATCTTCGACAAGATCATGCGCGTCGACGAGGCGCTGATCCGCTGGGGTGTGTCGTTGCCTGTTGGCGGGTCGCTGCTGGTCGTGGCCAGGAAGCCCGATGCGGCGGCCTGAGCGGGCCGGCCGCAGCACGATGCCACTGCACTTCGACCGCAAGCGTTTCACGCTCGAGGCCATGCGCTTCGGGATCGTTGGCGCGATCAACTTCGTGCTGACGTTCGTCGTGTTTTACGTGCTGGTGCGCATCCTGCACGTGCACCACCTCATCGCACTGACCGTGTCGTGGCTGCTCGGCATGATGTTTTCCTACGTGCTCAACTTCACCTGGGTGTTCAAGCCGGAGGAGCAGCTGCAGTTCCAGGCGCGCTTCGCGAAGTTCTTTGCCGCGAGCCTGGTCTCGATCGGCTTGAACCTGGTGACGCTGGAACTGATCGTCGAAGCCACCGGGTTCGACCCGTTCTACGTGCAGTGCGCACTGATCCCGTTGGTGGTGCTGTTCAATTTCGCCACCGCAAAATTCTGGTCGCTGAAGTCCAGCCGCTGACCGTTCGCTGCTGCACGCTGCCGGCCGCGCCGCATTGAAGGAAGTTGCCTGATGTTCGATGCATCGAAACGCCGTCTCCCTTTTGCGCCGGGCCCAATCCTGGTGTTCGCGCTGGCGGTGCTGGCGATTACCTGGCGGTTCCTGCCGTGGATGCCCTCGGTGTTCTACGGCGACGACCTCGATTACCTGTTGCTGTTCGAGGACGGCCAGTGCGCGACCACCCTCTCGGAAATCCTGACCGCGACCTGCTATGAACGCTTCCGCCCCGTCGCCTCGAGCGTAGTCATGGCGCTGATGGCGATCGCCGATCACGACATCAACTACCACCTCGTCGCCAACGTGGCGCTGCACGGCTTGATCGCCACGATGGTGTACGTGATCTCGCAGCGGCTTTCCGGCGGGCGCAGGGTGGTCTCAGTGGCGCTGGCGCTGGCGGTCGCGCTGTCGCGGCTGGCGACGTACCAGGTCACGCAGATGATCGGACCGGTCGAGAGCATCACGCTGCTGTCGGCGCTGGTCGCGGTCCATGCAGCGCTGCGTGCGGATGCGCGTGTCGTCGATGCGTGGCGCTGGGGCTGGATCGCGATCGCGGCGGCCTTTGTCGCGATGCACACCCACGAGCGGTCGATGGTGCTCGCGGCGTGGCTTGCAGTCGTGTTCGCCCTGTCGCCGACGGTGCGGTCACTGCCGCGCGCGCGGTGGCTTGCGCTGCTGGCAGGCTGCGTTGCGCTGCCGGTTTTTTATGTGTCGTACAAGACCCTCGTGTTGCACACGTACTTGCTGGTCGGCACCGGCGGGACGCATGTCGAGTTGCAATCCGCGACGATCGTGGAGCACCTGTGGCAGGCGTCGCGGTCGTTGCTGGCGTTCAATACCGGGCCTGACTACCTGGCCGGCCGCAATGTCACGGGTGACTGGCGCATTGCCTGGGGGCTGGCAATGGTCTTCGCCTGCACATGGATCGGTTCGATCGCCTGGGGCGTGCGCCAGGCATTCGACGCGGACGGCGTGCGCACCGACTCTGCGTGGTCGCGGTTGCGCTGGCTGTTGTGGCTGCTGATGCTGGCCGGGGCCTTGCTCGTGCCCGCGCTGCTCACGGTCCGTCTCGAGCAACGCTGGCTACTCGCGCCCTTCGTCATCGGCCTGCTGGTGGTCGCCTGGGCGGCCGGCATGGTGCCGCGCGACCGGCGTCATGTCGCGATCACAATCCTTGCCGTGGTGCTGGCCTGCGCATCGTTCGCGGTCGATACGGCCGTCATGCGCCACTACGATCGTCTCTTCTTCATCTCGTCGCCGCGTTTCGCCGCACAGGTCAAACGCGACGTCGTCGACGCAGCGCCCCGCAGGACGGGGGACGTCGCCTTGCTGGCGGGCGCGGACCAGTGCAACTGGACGCTGTTCAGGGGTGGCTTCTTCCGTATCTACGGCGGCATGGCGCGGAAGGTCCACTGCTTCGTCACCCTCGACGAAGCACGGCGTGCCGGCTTGCCGGATGGCACGCACATCTACGGGCCCGAAGGCCCGGATCGACTCACCGACCTCACCGCGAAACCCATCCCCGTCGTGCAGGGGAAACGGCTCAGCGCACGCGTGGATTTCCTCGACGAGTTCGCGCGCGGGCATATCAGCGACACGATGAAAATGCAGACGCCAACCGGCCAGGGCGCACTGGTGATGCAGTGGGATGCTCGCGACGGCGTCCGCCAGACGTTGACGGTGCTCTCCGGGTTTACCTATCGCTATGACGACATTGCCGTGGAAGCCGGGGAGGTGTTGCGCTTTGGCGTCGGCATGATCTATCCCGCACCGCAATCAGCGCGCGCCATCGTGCGGATCGGGTTGCCGGGCCAGCCTGTGGCTACGATCTACAGCGAGGACCTGAAGCAGCCTCTGGCCGGAGCCAAGCCGGCGTTCATAGGCGTGGCCCTGCCCCTTGAAAAATATGCGGGACAACGTGTCACGGTGTCCTTCGCAGTGGAATCACCTGGAAAAGATTCGACCGCGCACTGGATTGGGTTTGCAGAGCCGAGCATTGGCGAACCGGACCGCTGACAGGTGTGACAACGCGGCCGGTTCGATGCCAGCCGCGATGCTCAACGTCGGGCCACGAGCGTCCACAAACCATATTCGAGGCCCGCGCCCGGGGCCCATGGCATGACCATGCGCGCATCCGAAAACCCCGCTTCGCGGACAGCATCGAGCACGTCCCAGCCGAAATGGTAGAAACACAGCACTCCGCCACTGATCGGGTCGCCGTGGTATTCGGGCTCCAGCAGGTGTTCGATCTCGCCGTTCCCCTGCATTCGCGCACGCACGATGGTTTGCTCGTGGTCCGTGAAGGGGAACGTTGCAATCAGCACGCCGCCTTGCCGGAGCACGCGCGCGAATTCCCGCAACGCGGCGCGGTAATCGGGAACATGTTCCAGCACGTCGAAGCTGACGATCGCATCGAGCATTGCGCTGTCAAACGACAGTGCAGTGACATCTTCGTACTTGACAGGACCATTCCCGCCCAATGAAGCAAGATGCGCGGCAAGCCGTTCGCGCGCAGCAGGGTCGTGTTCAAACTCACTCCCACGCAAGGCAGGATGACGGCGCTGCATCCACGCGTAGGCGGGCGTCGCTTGTTCGGTCATGTACAGGTCAGCCGCATGTGGCAACGCATCGTCCAGCAACAGTACGCCCGCCCGGATGCGCGCATTGAGTCCACAGGATCCGCAACACAACTGCTCGCGCGGATCGAACGCCTTCCCGCCGAAACGGTACGTGGCCGGCTGTCGGCAAAGCCCGCAGTACAGTTCGACATCCCGGCTTGCGCGTTCTTCCAATGAGGCGCGACTCTGGACCCAGCAGTCACGCAGCTGCTCGTCATCCCTTCTTTCTTCGAATGTCGAGAACGAATGCAACTCCGTCATTGGAATGCCTGGCTGAGTTGTCATGGTGTGGGCATTTGATGCGGGCGGGCAATGAGCATGCGGCTTGCGACGCTCGGATACGGCGCCGGATCGATCTCACTCGACAGCGCCTTCCAGACCGCCTCGACTGAAAACCTGTCGCGTATGAATGCCTGGGCGCGTTGCGACGTCATCTGCCAGCGCCCATCGTCGCCCATGAGCGCGACGATGGCGTGTGCAGCCTGCACCGGGTCGTCGGTGGCATGCAGGAACGCCAACGCGGCATCCAGGCCTTGCGCGCCTGCGATCGACGTCACGCACGGCACGCCAAAGCGCATCGACTCCAGCACTTTGCCCTTCATGCCACCGCCGAATCGCAGAGGCGCCACGACGACGCGCGCACGCGAATAGTGATCGGCGAGCGCTTCTTCGCTGACATATCCGGTGACCGTGATGTTGTCCCCGGCCAGATTGAGGACGGCATCGGTAGGATTGGAACCGACCAGGTAAAAGTGCGCGCTTGGATGTACCTCGCGCACCTTGGGTAGGACATGTTCGACGAACCAGAGCGCGCCGTCGGCATTGGGCGGATGCCCGAAGCCGGCGACGAACAGGAGATCGCGTCGACTGGCAAGGTTCTCCGCCCGCAATTCAGCAAGGTCCTCGTAGGCATACAGGGGAATGGTCTCCGCGCGCCCATGCGCGCCATTGGCCTGCAGCCATTCGCGTACCAGTGCAGTCTCGCCGTCTGCCGGATACAGGATCAGGTCGCTCTTCGACCACATCTCCTGTTCCAGCAGCTCGTATCGATTACTTTCGGCGGCGACGTCGGGGTCCGGCTGCACCTTGACCTGCTCGCGCAGGCGCAGATGATGGACGTCGTGGCCGTAGTAGATGATTTTTGCCCGCGTGTGCCGGCGTACCGCGTCGATGAACTCGACCGAGATATGGGGCCGGCTCAGGATCACGTAATCCAGGTACTGGCCGTTTTCCTCGATCCATTCATCGAAGCGGCCCGCGTACGCGTTGCCATGGAACAACTCGATGCCCGCCTGCTGCAGCGCGGGCGCATACGCCGGGTCGTAGTGCAGGTTCTGCGGCCAGAACTTCAGCGCCATGCCCTTGCCTTGCAGCACGCGCATCAGTTGCCAGATCGCGCGGGAGCCGGCATCGCGATCGGGCTGCGGGACGTAGTGGTCGATCACCAGCACGGTTTTTTTCAGTTGTGCGCGGTCGCGCGCCAGGAACACATGTTCGGCGTTGTCGAAATGTTCGCGTTGCAGCGTGTCCTTCCAGCGCTCGCGGAACTTCTGCTGGTTCGCGACCTGCGACGCCTTGATGCCCGCCGCGGTGTCGGTGCCGTGCGAGATGCCCTCGTGGTGGATGACCATCGAGGCGGGCTGCAGGTAGACCTTCCTGCCCGCCGCCCTGATGCGGAATGCTAGGTCGGTGTCCTCGTAATAGGCAGGAACGTAGTGCGGGTCGAAGCCTCCGAGCGAGGCGAAGAGGTCGGCGCGCATCAGGATCGACGCGCCGGAAACATAGTCGGCCTCATGCAGATAGTTGTATGCCGGACGCGTCGGATCATCGAGCCGGCCGAAATTCCAGGCGCTTGCATCCGACCACACGATGCCGCCGGCTTCCTGCAGGCGTCCATCCGGATACACCAGCCGCGAGCCGGCCATCCCGCAATCGGGGAACCGTTCGAACACATCCAGCAGTGCGTCCAGCCATCCCGGCGTGACTTCGGTGTCGTTGTTGAGGAGATGGACGTATTCACCGCGCGCGAGCGCGAGCGCCTGGTTGCACGAGCGAAGGAAGCCGAGGTTGCCGTCGTTCTCGTGGTACCGCAGGCCTGGCACGTCGCGCAACACCGCCATGTCCCCATCGCCCGATGCGTCTTCCAGCACCAGCACCTCAAAAGATGCACGGTCTCCCGCGCGGGCGATGGAGCGCAGGCAAGCCAGTGTGTAATCGAGCTTGCCATAGGTCGGTATGACAATGGAGACGCGCGGTGCGGCGACGGGAAGGAAGGACAACCCGTCGATTGAACTGGACGGCATCGCGGCCGAAGCCGGTTCAAGCAAAGCAGGCGGCATGGGCAATGTGGTGAGTGCCACGCCTTCGCCGCGTCCGCGCAACTTGCCGGTGAGCAGGCGGACGGGCCGGGTCAGCCTCCACGACCGCGAGCGGAGCATCGCTTCGAGCTCGCCGCGAAGCTGGTGGCCATAAATCTCCTGCGCTGTTGCGTATGCACGTTGCATCGCGAGCATGTCGCCAAGGCGCACGCGTTCCGCAGCCAATGCCGCGACTTCAGCCTGCAGCGACTGCGCCCACGCCGCGCTTTCCGCATGCGCCGCCTGCGACTCGCGGACCGCTGCATTGGAGGTCGCGAGCTCCGCTTCAAGCGATTTCGCCCAGCCGATCGCGTCGGCGTGCGCCGACTGCACGTCGCGGACTGCTGCATTCGAATTTGCGAGATCCACCTCAAGCGATTTCGCCCAGCCGATGGTCTCGGCGTGCGTCGCTTGCATGGCGCGCACGGTGGCATTGGATTTGGCCAGTTCCGCGTCCAGCGACTTCGCCCATGCGGTCGCGGCCTCATGTTCGCGCTGCACGCTGGCGACGACTTCGCGGGCGCGTCCAAGCTCGACGTCGAGCTGCTTGGCCCATCCGATGCTGGTCGCATGCTCGGCGTTGAGCGCTGCATGCAGTATCCGCAGGCGGCCCAGCTCGTCATCGAGGCTTTGAGCCCATGCATCCCGCTTGCTGGATTCCTGTTCCGCTGCCAGCCGCTCGGCGGCGGCTTCGTCGAAGTCCGCATGCGCTTCGCGCAGTGCCGCTGCCTGCAGTCCAGGCATGTCCTGTTCGAGCACCAGGATCTCGTAGATTTCATCCACCGGCAGCGCGATCTCACCTCGTTGCTGGAGGGTCTCCAGGTCCAGCACCAGCACCTGCGCAGACCCGATGGCGGCATCGTCCGCATTGCGCGACCGGCTCAGACCGACGTGGACCGTGTCGCGACCGAACGCGAGCCCGCGCGCATAGCCGCCAAGCTGCACGACGTGTGCAAGCTCGAAATTCCGGTAGCACTTCAAGGCGCCGGCTTCCGAATCGCAGAGCCAAAGCGCGCCTTCGCGGGACACCAGGGAATGCGGCTGCGACAAACCCCCGATGAGCGTCCTGCCGGATGCGACATCGATCACCTCGCCCGCGCCGGACGTGTGTCCCTTGTAGCCGCGGTGCGCGTCGAATCGGCCGAAAATCGTTGCCAGCAGGCGGCCTTCGTGGAAGGCGATGGAGTTGAGGTGCACGGAATCGGGTTCGCCCGGCAACGACCAGCGTGCGATCTCGCCGAAGTCGCGGTCGAGCTTCACCACGGCATTGTCTTCGGTGAGCGCGGCGTAGAAACATTGCCCGTGCGCGATCACGTCATGCAGGTCGAGCGGCGACTCGCCCAGCGCGTGCCTCGTCCATTGCCCGTGCTCGATCCTGCGCAGGCGCCGCCCGCCCCGTGACTGCTCCGCCCATACCAGCAACGGCCCGGCGACCGCCATGCCGGTGGTGTCGAGATGCGAGAGGCGCTCCACGGCACCAGTCCCGTCGAGCAGGAAGACGCCGCCCCCATTGGGCGAAGAAACCAGAAGCCGTTCCAGACCTTGCGCTTTCATCCGACCGCAAGCGCGCGGCGCGTTGCCGCATCCGTGACGAAGATGGCGGCTTCGAGGTCGGCAAGCCCTTCGGCATGCGTATTCCCGCCGAGCACGTTGAGGACGATCGCATCCGAGCGCCTGTCGACCGCGAGGATCTCCACGCCATGGGTATCGAATCGCGACACGCCGACGGTGACGAAGTACTGCCCTGGCAGGAGGCTGCAACGCAGGTCGAATTCCACGACGACGCTGCTGCCCGCAGCGCAGGTGTACAGCCGGTTGCCGGAAACGAACGTGTTGGAGCTGTACACCACGGTGCCTCCCACGGTGCGCACCCGCATCCCGAACACCAGGCGGTCCAGGCTCGCGTGGAAGTTGTATTTCACATACAACTTGAAGTCTTCGCGCGCGCTGACCACGGGTCCGTAGCCAAGCCGGCTTGCGATCAGGAAATCGCAGGTGGTCGCGCTGCCTTCGCCCAGGCGCGTCTCATCGCGGTTGTACCCGGGCCGGCTGGTGAACCTTTCCAGTGCGTGTCCCTCGGCAAGGAAATCCTGCAGCGGATCCTGTCCCGATGCCTGCGCGGCCTCGCACTGCATCGCCTGCATCGCGACCTGGGTGCGCCCGGAGTTGTCGCCGAAGATCCGCTTGAGATACTCGGCGACGGCCGCCTTGCACTCACCGTCGAACACCATGCGGCCCGATTCAAGCACGAGGCAGCGGTCGCACAGCTGCAGCAGCGAATCGACGGCATGACTGACGAACAGAAGCGTGCATCCGTCCTGCCGCATGGCCTCGATGCGCTTGTGGCATTTGCGCTGGAAATAGATGTCGCCAACGGCGAGTGCCTCGTCGACGATCAGCAACTCCGGATCGGTGTGCACCGCGACGGCGAACGCAAGCCTCACGAACATGCCGCTGGAATAGGTCTTGACCGGCTGGTCGATGTGCTCGCCGATTTCGGCGAAGGCGATCATCTCGTCCATGCGCGCGTCGATCAGTGCCGCGCTGAGCCCGTGCAGGCTTGCATTCAACCGCGCGTTCTCGCGGCCGGTGAAGTCTGGGTTGAAGCCCGCACCGAGTTCCAGCAGCGCCGCGATCCGCGCATCCACGCGCACCACTCCCGCGCTTGGCTGCAGGATGCCGGCAATGATCTGCAGGAGCGTCGACTTGCCCGATCCGTTGCTGCCGATGATGCCGATCGCCTCGCCGCGATGAACGTCGAAGGTGATATCCCGCAGCGCCTGGAACTCGTTTCCACGATGCTTGGCTTTTGGCCGCAACAGATGGAGCAGGCGGTGGTAGGGCTTGTCGAAGGCCGGGAAAGACTTGCCCACGCCGACCAGACTGACGAGGACCTCAGAGGACATCGGCGAATCCCTTGCTGGTCACCCGGAACCACGCGTATGCCAGGTACATGGCCAACAGCCCGATGACCGTGTACTTCAACAGCCCGGCCCAGTCGGGCATCGTGTTCCAGAGCGCCACGTTCCGGGCCTGGTCGATGAAGAACGTCAACGGATTGAGCTCGAAGAAGATTCGATAGCGCGGCGGGACGACTTGCAGCGGAATGATCGCCGATGAGATGAAAAACAGGCCGGTCGCGATCACCGGCACCGCCTGGCTGATGTCGCGCACGTACACGCCCAGCGAGGTCACCAGCCAGCACACGGCGATCGTCAACATCACAAGCGGCGCCAGCACCAGCGGCAGCAACACGATATGCGGTGAAAAACTGCCGAACAGCAGCGCGTTCAACACCACGAACACCACCAGGTTCATGCCCATGTGGAACAGGGCGGACAGCACCACCGACCACGGCAATACGTGCAGCGGAAAGACCACGCGCTTGACGTAGTTGGCGTTGTCGAGCATCAGTCGCGGCGAGCGCGCGAAGCATTCGGCAAAGAACCCGTGGACGATGATCCCGATGAACAGGACGATGCCGAACTCGGCGGTCGCGCCGGAGGCCTGTTGCCAGCGGCTCCGCATGATCTCGCCGAAGGTGATGGTGTAGATCGCAAGCATCATCAATGGGCCGATCAACGACCACAGCAGTC
>JBDSEX010000277.1:0-2771 GCA_039919835.1 Luteimonas sp. | reverse complement strand
GGCGCCGTTGGCGCCGAGCAGCGCCAGCACTTCGCCGGGACGCAGCTCGAGATCGACGCCGTCGAGTGCGACCACCTGACCGTAACGCTTGCGGACATCGGACAATTGCGCAAGTACCGTCACTTCGCCTTGCATCGGGTTGCTCCCTGGGACCGAATGGAAACTTGTGGCCATGCTCGGGCGCCGCCTGACCCCGCGACAGTCGCAGGCATCAGGCACTGCACATGACAAGCGTCAGGTGACCGCGGCAGCCGTGATCGCATAGGCTTGGAGCAGGGCCAGCAGGATTCGCACGCGCTGCAAACAACGGGCGGCCGCATGCTGAACTTCTCTGCAAGGACGTTTCTGCAACTGAAGATCAGGACGTGTCATTCCCGTGAAGCGGGAATGCAGCGGCTCTAAAGCCGTCAAAAGCAAGTCCTTGAATTTCCACCTCCGCCGGAATGACATGTTGATTTCTCCTAAAGTGACTTCTGGCCACTTCACCAGCACGCTCGCCGTGGTCACACTTCCCTCTTTCCACTGTCCAGCCCATCGATGAATTCATCCGCCGACCTGCTCAAGGAACTCCGCATCGACCGCAGCCCCGCACCTCCACCGCCGCGGCGAGGGTTGTGGATCGCGCTGATCGTGCTTGCGGTCATCGCAATGCTGGCGCTGGCTGGATGGGCCGTGTTCGGCCGCGGCAAAGACATCGAAGTCCGCACCGCGACGGCGGTTGCCATCGGCAATGGCGGCGGATCGGCTTCGGTGCTGGACGCGACCGGCTATGTCGTCGCGCGGCGCATGGCCACGGTGTCGTCCAAGATCACCGGCAAGGTGCGTGAGGTACTGATCGAGGAAGGCCAGCGCGTGGAAGCCGGCGAGGTCATGGCCACGCTTGATCCGATCGACGCGAACGCGCAGCGCGATCTGGCGGCGTCGCAGATGTCGGCGTCGCGCAGCCAGGTCGCACAGGTGCAGGCGCAGTTGCGGGAGGCCGAAGCCAACGCGGCACGACTTGCCGGCCTCGTGAGGCAGCAACTCGTTTCGAAATCGCAGTACGACCAGGCCATCGCGCAACGCGACGCGTTGCGTGCGCAACTGAGCGGTGCGCAACGCAACGTGCAGGTGGCGGGCGATCAGTTGCGCATCGCCGGCCTGAGCGTCGACAACACCGTGGTGCGCGCGCCGTTCGCTGGCGTGGTGATCGCCAAGGCGGCGCAGCCGGGCGAGATCGTGTCGCCGTTGTCGGCCGGGGGCGGATTCACCCGCACCGGCATCGGCACCATCGTCGACATGGATTCGCTGGAAGTCGAAGTCGATGTCGGCGAAGCCTTCATCGGCCGCGTGCAGTCGAAGATGCCGGTCGAGGCGACGCTCAACGCGTATCCCGACTGGAAAATCCCGGCCGAGGTCATTGCCATCATCCCCACCGCAGATCGCGGCAAGGCGACGGTCAAGGTACGCATCGCGCTCAAGCAGAAGGATCCTCGCATCGTGCCCGACATGGGCGTGCGGGTGAGCTTCCTGGAGAAGGCGACACCGGCCGTGGCGAACGCGCCGAAACCCGGCGTGCTGGTGCCGGCGGCGGCGATCGTGTCGCGCGACGGTGCCGATGTCGCGTTCGTTGTGGCCGAGGAAAAAGCACAGCGCCGCACGCTCAGGCTCGGCCGCACGCTGGGCGAGGATCGCGAGGTGCTGGACGGGGTCGCCGGCGGCGAGGACGTCGTGCTCGATCCGTCCGACGATCTTGCCGACGGCGCGTCCGTGCGCATCGCGAAAGATGAAAGCGATACCGACGACGCGACCGAATAACCAGAAACCGCCATTCCCGCGAAAGCGGGAACCCAAGGACTTTGGCTTTGACACGCACGGTCACTGGATCCCCGCCTACGCGGGGATGACGAACAAAAAATGCAACAACAGGAGCGCCCCATGTCCACCCTCGTCAGCATCCGCAACCTGCACAAAACCTACCAGCGCGGTCCGGAAAAGATCGACGTGCTGCACGGCATCGACCTCGACATCGCCAAGGATGATTTCGTCGCACTGATGGGTCCGTCCGGCTCCGGCAAGACCACCCTGCTCAACCTGATCGGCGGCCTGGACTCGCCAACGGGCGGCGAGATCGATGTCGCCGGCCAGCGCATCGATTCACTCAGCTCCGGACAACTGTCGCACTGGCGCAGCAACAACGTCGGCTTCGTGTTCCAGTTCTACAACCTGATGCCTACGCTGACCGCCCAGAAGAACGTCGAGCTCCCACTGCTGCTTACCAAGCTGTCGTCGGCACAGCGCAAGCGCAATGCCGAGATCGCGCTGGAACTGGTGGGCCTGAAGGATCGTGGCAAGCACCGTCCCGCCGAACTGTCCGGCGGACAGCAACAACGCGTCGCGATCGCCCGCGCCATCGTCTCCGATCCCACGCTGTTGATCTGCGACGAGCCCACGGGCGATCTCGACCGCCAGTCCGCGGAAGAAATCCTGACGCTGTTGCAGCAACTCAACCGCCAGCACGGCAAGACCATCGTGATGGTGACGCACGACCCGAAGGCGGCAGAGTTCGCGACGCACACCCTGCATCTGGACAAGGGAACGCTGGTGGAACAAGTGCGCAACGCGGCTTGATATAGCTCCACTCCTGCGGTCGCAGGGGAGAAGCTGAAGAACGGAGGACACATGAAATACCTGCACCTGATCTGGGCCGCGCTGTTTCGCAGCAAGACCCGCACGTCGCTGACCCTGCTGTCGGTGATCACCGCATTCCTGCTGTTCGGGATGCTCGACTC
>JBDSEX010000236.1:0-5863 GCA_039919835.1 Luteimonas sp. | reverse complement strand
CAAGCTCAACGATCAAAGATCAACGATCAACGATCAACGATCAACGATCAACGATCAAAGATCAAAGATCAAAGATCAACGATCAAAGATCAAAGATCAAAGATCAAAGATCAAAGATCAAATCTCGCGGATGCAGCCGCTCCTACAACATAAGCCACCAAACCCCTACGCAAACCCATCCGTCGCCCGCACCAGCGCATCCACATGCTCGGGCTCGAACGCCGAATGCCCGGACGCCGGATTGATGACCAGCTTGGCGTTCGGCCACGCCTTGTGCAGGTCCCATGCGTTGGCGACGGGACAGACCACGTCGTACCGGCCATGCACGATCACGCCCGGAATATCAGCGATCCGGTGCACGTCGCGCAGCAACTGGTCATCGGCGTCGAAGAAACCGCCGTTGACGAAGTAATGATTTTCGATGCGCGCGAACGCGAGTGCGAACTTCGGGTCTTCGTGGCCGCTGACGAATGCTTCGTCCACGTGCAGGAAACTGGTCGCGCCTTCCCAGACGCTCCATGCTCGCGCGGCCGCGAGCCGGGCGGCCTCGTCATCGCTCGTCAACCGCCGGCCGAACGCCGCGATCAAGTCGTCGCGCTCGCCTTCCGGGATCGCGGCCACGTACTGCTCCCACGCTTCCGGAAACAGTCGCGATGCGCCTTCCTGGTAGAACCACTCCAGTTCCCAGCGCCGCAGCATGAAGATGCCGCGCAGCACCAGTTCGGTGACGCGTTGCGGATGTTTCTGCGCGTACGCCAGTGCGAGCGTCGAGCCCCATGATCCGCCGAACACCTGCCACCGAACGATCCCAAGGGTCTCGCGCAGCGTTTCGATGTCGGCCACGAGATGCCAGGTGGTGTTGTCGACAAGGTCCGCATGCGGCGTCGAGCGGCCGCTGCCGCGCTGGTCGAACAGGATGATCCGGTATTTTTGCGGGTCGTGGAAACGCCGCATCTTGGGACTGCAACCTGCGCCGGGGCCGCCATGCAACAGCACCACCGGCTTCCCGTCGGGGTTGCCGCACTGTTCGTAGTACAGGACATGTCGGTCGTCGACACGCAGGGTGCCGGTGTCGAACGGTTCGATCTCGGGATAGAGGGCGAGCATGGGATGGGAAGTCATGGGGGGAGACCAGCCGTGTGGGATGGGGAAGCGCGAAGCCCGTTCATCGTCATTCCGCGAAAGCGGGAATCCCGGGATTTATTTTTTGCGTTGGACCACGTTACTAAAAAAGGTCGCTGGATTCCCGCTTTTGCGGGAAAGACGAGCCACAAAAAACGCCACTATCGTTGCAGCTCGACCAGTGCATCATGATTTCCGCCCCAACGTCACGCGATCGCGATGTTCAAGATCGCGGTTGGTCGTGACGTCCTGCAATCCGGCGGACTGGAACAGTTGCCGCACGACATCGCCCTGCTCCCATCCATGCTCCAGCAACAACCAACCGCCAACTGCAAGGTGTGCCGGCGCGGCGCGCACGATCCGGCGGATTGCATCGAGTCCATCGCTGCCGGACGACAACGCCATGGCTGGCTCGTAGCGCAAATCCCCTTGGCTCAAATGCGGATCGCCGAGGGCGATGTAGGGCGGATTGCTCGTGATCACATCAAAGGTTTCAGCGTCCAGCGGCTGCAGCCAGTCGCCATGCCGGAACGAGACGTTACCGATCTGCAGGCGCGTTGCGTTCGCCTGGGCCACGGCCAGCGCCGCCACGCTCGCATCGGTGGCGATCACGTACGCATGCGGGCGTTCATGCGCGATCGCCAAGCCAATCGCGCCGCTGCCGGTACCCAGGTCGGCTACGCGGCACGCGCGGTCCACGGGCAATCGCGACAAGGCGGCTTCGACCAGCAGTTCGGTCTCCGGCCTCGGAATCAAGGTGTCCCTGGTGACCGCCAGATCCAGCGACCAGAAGCCGCGGCTGCCCACCAGGTACGCGACCGGCTCACCCGACACCCGACCTTGCAGCAGCGATTCAAACTCCAGGATCTCGTGCTCGCCCAGCGCGTCATTGCGATGCGTGTACAGCCAGGCCCGCGGTTTGCGCAATGCGTGCGCCAGCAGGCAGTCCGCATCGGGCATGTCGACACGCTCATATGCACGTCGCAGTACTGCATCCAGGCGGGTGTCGACGCTCGTATCCATGAGCACATTCTAGGCAGGGTCCGTGAATCAACGCCCGGTCCACCCACCCCGCCTTCACCCGAGACTCTCGATCCTGTGCCATGACCAAGTCCCCGCTTCGCTTCCGCACCCTCGCCGTCGCCCTCGCCGCCCTGATTTCGACAGGCTGCGAGCGCGCGTTCTTCGGCGTCATCAATCGCAACACGCCACCGCCTGACACCAGCGTGGTGTTCGCACCCGCGACCAACCTGTCGCTCGATGTCTATCGACCACTGGGCAGCGCACGGCAGCCGGCACCTGTCGTCGTGTTTTTTTACGGCGGATCCTGGCAGCGCGGCAGCCGCGACCAGTACCAGTTCGTGGGCCGGCGACTTGCGCAGAATGGCGTGCTGGCCATCGTCGCCGACTACCGCACGTATCCGCGCGCGGGGTTTCCCGCTTTCATGGATGATGCCGCGCAGGCGGTCGCATGGGCGAAGAAGAATGCCGCGCAATACGGCGGCGATCCGCAACGGGTGTTCATCGCCGGCCACTCCGCGGGCGCGCAGATCGCGGCCTTGCTGGGCACCGACAAGCGCTACCTGGGCAAGGCAGGGGTGCCTGAAAACCAGATCGCCGGCGTCATCGGTTTGTCCGGGCCCTACGATTTCGTCATCAATGGCCAGTACGAAAAGGTATTCGGACCGCCGTCGCAATATCCGCTGGCGCAGGCGATCAATTTCGTCGATGGCGACGAGCCGCCGTTCCTGTTGATCCACGGCGACGCGGACCGCGTGGTCGAGGCGCGCGACAGCGTGGAGCTGGACGAGAAGCTGAAAGCGCGTGGTGGCCAATCGCGTTTGTTGCTGCTGCCGGATGCCGGACACTTCACGTCGGTTGCAGCGCTGTACGACCCGCAGCGTGCGCCGGCGGTACTGCCGGCGATCCTCGCCTTCCTGCGTGCATCGCCGCCATAGCGACCCTGCAGGCACGATTTAATTCGAACTGCGTAACGGATACGGCGAAAGTTCCACGCAATGCGCGTGCCGGCAAGCCGGCACGCGTTGACGCCATCAACGCTTCGCGAATTCCAGCGGCTGTCCCGCACGTGCCTTGCGTTGCGCATCGCACAGGCGGATCGCCTCGACCTGCTGTTTGAGTTCGAGCGGGCCGCCTTCGATCCTGGCCATGCGGTCGGTGAATTTCGACTGCAATTCATCGGCCTCGGCGTTGCTGCACATGCCCGCCGAGTACAGGTTCACCAACGCCGCACCTGCAGGCGCGAGCTTGGCTTCCAGTTCGATGAAATGCTGGTCAATCCATGCACGCACCGATGGACGCAGTGCTTCCTCGCTGAGCTGCCCGCCGACCGCGTTGAAGATCTCGTTGCGGCGAAGCAGACCGGTCTCGAACACCAGCGCGCGCGAGCGTTCCGCCAGCGCCGGGTCCTTGACGCTGCCCAGCGCGCCGAGCAACTGGTTGCGCAAGGTCGGATCCTTGGCGCCCCGGAAGTGTTTCAGTGTCGTGTCGAATGCATCCTTGCCGCCGTCCTGCACCGCGATCGCGATTGCCGCGCCGCGGACTTCCTGCGGGATCGCATCGGCATGCAGTTGTCCATCGCCGCCCAGGCCAAGCACCTTGCGGCCCTGCGCATTGAGCGCATCGCGCACGGCCTTGTCCTTGAACGAGAACGCGAACTGGTTGATGAGCGTACTGCGCAGCAGGCGATCGTCGTCGGACTCGCCATCACGTGGCGCGAGGCCAAGCGCGTCGAGGCGCGAACGGTAGATGGACGCAGCGTCACTGCGGAACGCAGCGCGCGGCGTCTCGTCCTTCAGCAGGTTCTCTTCCATCCAGCCCAGGCTGCCCATGCCCGCCGTGACCGTCTGCCGCACCTTGCCACTGGCGAACTGCGGCAGTGCCGCGAGGAATTGCGACGGCGACAGGCGGCCCGCACCGTAGGCTGCACTCGCCGAGTCGGCATAAACGCGCTGCTCGCGCTCGTCGAGTTGTGCGAATGCCGTACCGAGCGAGGTCTGCAATTCCGGTGCCAGTGTGAAACGGTAATAGCCACTGCCGTGCGCGTTGGGCATGACCCAGGTTGGGCAGCTGGTGGCCCCGGTCAGCTCGACACGGCTCTGCGCGCCGGTGAAGATCATTTTCTGCTCGCGTACGGTCGCGCCGTCGGCATAGCGCACGGTCATCGGAATGCCCCACGTCTGCGACGCGGATGCCGACGAACCCAGCGGCAGGTACCGTTCCTGTTTCAGCATCAATGCGGGTTTGCCGGCCTTGCAGTCCAGCGCCACGGCCACCATCGGTACGCCCGGCTGGTCGATGAAGCTCTTGAATGCGGCATCGATCGCCTGCGGGTCGCTGCTCTGCGCGGCGACCGCGGAAATCAGGTCCGCACTGGTCGCATTGCCGCGCGCGTGCTTGACTAGATAGTTGTGGATGCCGGTGCGGAACTTGTCCGGCCCGATGTACTGCTCGACCATCTGCAGCACGGCGCCACCCTTCTGGTAGGTAATGCCGTCAAACGCCGACTGGATCTGGGTGTAGTCGTTGATTGGCTCATGGATGCGGCGCGTGCTGGCGAGGCTGTCAGCGCCCATCGCGCCGATGGCACCTTCGAGGATGCCGCGATCGGTATGCGCGTTCGGATCGAGCTGGCCATGGATCTTGTTGCCCATCCAGGTGGCGAAGGCTTCGTTGAGCCACAGGTCGTCCCACCATTGCATCGTGACCAGGTCGCCGAACCACTGGTGCGCAAGTTCGTGCGCGCTCACCCCGAGGAAGCCCTGGCGCTGGCCGACCGGCGATTTCTCGTCGGGGAACATCAGGCTGTCGCGGTAGACGATGAGTCCCGCATTCTCCATCGCACCGGCCCAGAAATCCGGCGCGGCGACATTGTCGAGCTTGTCGAATGGATAAGGAATGCCGAAATAATCTTCCAGGGCTGTCACCACCTTCGGGGTATTGGCGAGCGTGTAGCGCATGCGTCCACCCTGGCCATTCGCGGCGATCCCGCGCAGCTTGATCGGCGTCGTGCGGCTGCCGTTGGGCGCGATGTCAGGGCCCATCGGCACGTCCCACGGACCGACCGCGAACGCGACCAGGTAGCTCGGCAATGCCTCAGTGCGCGCGTAGGTGACCTTCTTGAAACCGCCGGGCAGTTTTTCAGTGCTGGTTTCGGCGCTGTTGGCCACGGCGACATCGCCTTCGGGCACGATCAGCGTGATGTCCCAGGGCTGCTTGAAGCTGGGCTCGTCGAACCCGGGGAACGTGTGTCGCGCACCCAGCGGCTCCATCTGCGTGACCACGTAATCCTTGCCGTCGGGCTTGACGCGATAGGCGCCCTGCAACTCGCCGAAGGGCGCCTCGAAAGCGATCTCGATCGTCGCGTCGCCGGCCGGAATGGTTTCGGCCGCCGTGAACTTGAGCACGCCGGAGGCGTGGGCCTGGGCCGCGGTGAGCGCAATGCGCTTGCCGCCGGCGACGACCGCTTCCGCCTTGCCGATCTTCAGGTCGCTGCCGTGCATCCACACCACGTTGGTGGCTTCGGACACCCTGGCCTGGATGCGGGTCGTGCCGCTGAAGTTGGCCTGCTTGGGATCAAGCTTGAGTTCCAGTTGCACCAGCGATGGCACGACGGTCCGCGGGAGGCGGCCGGTGGGCACCTCGCTTGCGGAAGCGGCATCGGCGGCATGGGCCATGCCGGCGGCGGCCAGCAGGGCTGAGGCAAGCAGGGTGCGGCGGA
>JBDSEX010000230.1:0-5785 GCA_039919835.1 Luteimonas sp. | reverse complement strand
GCCTGCCGGACACCGCCGTGCCCGAAGCAGCGCTCGACTTCCCGCCGCTTGCCGGCAAGCCGGCCAAGGAACGCTACGGCGTGCTGAAACCGTTGCCGGTCAAGACTTGATATCGGCGGGACTGACGTCGACGCGGCTCAGTGACCGCCGTCGAGCGCCTTGAGTTCGCTGACCAGCGCACCGGCCATTTCCGCGCCATCGCCGTACAGCATCCGCGTGTTGTCGCCGTAGAACAGCGCGTTCTCGATCCCGGCGAAACCGGTGCCCTTGCCGCGCTTGATCACGATCGTGTTCTTGGAGTGCGACACGTCGAGGATCGGCATGCCGTAGATCGGCGACGCCGGATCAGTCTTCGCCACCGGGTTGACCACGTCGTTGGCGCCGATCACCAGCGCCACGTCGGTATTGGGAAACTCCGGGTTGACGTCGTCCATGTCGGCGATCAGGTCGTAGGGCACGCCGGCTTCGGCCAGCAGCACGTTCATGTGACCGGGCATGCGCCCGGCGACCGGATGGATCGCGAACTTCACCTTGACTCCGCGCTCCTGCAACCGCTGCGCCAGTTCCCATATCTTGTGCTGCGCCTGCGCCACCGCCATGCCGTAGCCGGGCACGATCACGACACGTTCGGCGTAAGCCATCATCGCGGCGACGTCGCCTGCCTCGATGGGTTTCTGGGCACCGGAAATGGCCTGCATTTCGCCGCCGCCCCCGCCGAAATTGGAGAACAGCACGCTCTTGATCGAGCGGTTCATCGCCTTGGCCATCAATCGCGTCAGCAGCATGCCGGCCGCGCCGACCATCATGCCGGCGATGATCAGCGCTTCGTTGCCGAGTACGTAGCCCTCGAACGCGACGGCGAGTCCGGTAAGTGCGTTGTACAGCGAGATCACCACCGGCATGTCAGCGCCGCCGATCGGCAACGTCATCAATACGCCCAGCGCGAGCGAGGCAACGAAGAACGCAATGATCGCGGGCACGCCGAGTGAATGGATCACGATGCCGCCGAGTACCGCCGCGGCGATTGCGACGGCGGCATTGAAATACTGCTGTCCCGGAAAGGTGTAGCGCTTGTCCATGCGTCCGTCGAGTTTCGCCCATGCGATCACCGAGCCGGACAAGGACACGGCGCCGATCAGTGCCCCTACGACGGCCAGCGTCAATGTCACCGTGGATACACCAGTATCGATGGGCGCGGGTTGCGCCGGCGAGACTGCCGCCGATGCCAGGCGATTGGCGTATTTCAACAGCTCCACCGCACCGATCGCTGCCGCCGATCCGCCGCCCATGCCGTTGTACAGCGCCACCATCTGCGGCATGTCGGTGATCGCGACTTTCTTGCCGGAGATCCAGGCCGCGGCGGTGCCGATGACAAGGGCGCTGGCGATCAAGTGCAGGTTATGCAGTCCGGGTAACAAAAACGTCGCAAACGTCGCGAGCAGCATGCCCGCCCCGGCCCATTGGATGCCGGAGCGCGCGGTTTTTGGCGACGCCATGCGTTGCAACCCGAGCAGGAACAACGTCGCGGCAACGAAATAGCTCGATTTCACCAGCAGCGGCAGCCAGCTCATGCCTTTGGCTCCTGGCCGGCAGCAGGTTTCTTCGACGACTTGAACATATCAAGCATCCGTTCCGTCACCACGTAACCACCGGCCGCATTGCCCGCGCCCAGCAGCACCGCGACGAACCCGATGATTTTTTCCAGGGTGGTGTCTGCATGGCCAAGCACCACCATCGCGCCGATCAACACGATGCCATGGATGAAGTTGCTGCCCGACATCAGCGGCGTGTGCAGGATCACCGGCACCCGCGAGATGATCACGTGGCCGGCGATGGCTGCCAGCATGAAGATGTACAGCGCCACGAAGCCGTCGTTCATCGCCACTCCTTACCAAGACCCAACCGCATCATAACCGTCCGTGAATCCGCCGGCGCCCGTGTCAACCATTGCAACCGGGGGGCGTTTGCAATCGTGCAGGCCTGCACATCTTCCGACCAACCAAAGGACATTCGATGAAGACCAAGCCAATGAAACCCATGCTGCTGGCAATTCCATTGTTGTTGCTGGCGGGCATCGCAAGCGCTGGTGACCGCGGTGATCGCGTGGAGCGCCGCCTCGACAATCGCGGCGATCGCATCGACAGGCGGCTCGACCGCCGCGGCGACCGCATCGACGAACGCCTGGACCGGCGCTCAGAACAGGCGGAAAACCAGGGGCACGAACGCCTTGCCAATCGTCTCGACAACCGCGGCGACCGCATCGAGAACCGGTATGACCAGCGTGGCGATCGCATCGACAACCGGCTCGACCGGCGAGGTGAGCGATTTGATCGCCGCTGGGATCGCAGGCATTAAGCTTCCCCGGTGAATCTCCATGCCGGCCCGCCACACGCCGCGCCATACGTTGCCCCCGCAGCGACGCTCGACGCGTTCCTGGCCGGCATCGGATCCCGCGCGTTCCGTTTTGCGGAACTCGGGCTGCGTAATCGCGACGACGCGCTCGACGCGGTGCAGGACGCGATGATGAAGATGCTGGCTTACGCAGAGCGGCCAGCAATGGAATGGACACCACTGTTCTGGAGCATCCTGCGCAGCCGCATCGTCGATACGCAGCGGCGCAGGACGTTTCGCCTGCGCTGGTTGTCCTTCGACGGTGCCAGGATGGATGGAGACGACGCCAGGGAAGACAGCGTCGACTGGGCCGCCGATGGACCCGACCCTGCAAGGTCCCATGATGGCCGCGAGGCTTACGGCAGGTTCGCCGTGGCGCTGCAGGCGCTCCCGCGGCGCCAGCGCGAGGCGTTTTCGCTGCGCGTGCTGGAAGAACTCGACGTAGCCGACACCGCACGCGCCATGGGCTGCAGCGAAGGATCGGTCAAGACGCATCTCTCACGCGCACGCAGTGCGCTGCAAAAGCAACTGGAAGACTGGCGATGAACGACAGACCCCGGGACGATTTCCGCAACGATGATGACTTCGATCGCGCCATGCGCGGACGTTATCTGGTCGCCACGCAGCACCTGTCGCCCATGACGCAGGCGCGTCTGCGCGCAGGCCGGCATGCGGCGGGCCACCGTGAGCACATGCCGGTGCGCGGCTGGGGGATGGGCGCGGTGGCCGGCGGCCTTGCAGCCGCGGTATTCGCTGTTGCGTTTGGGCTGAATTTCAGTGCCCGACCGCAGCACGATGAAATATCTCAAACAGCGGGGCCTTCGGGAACAAGCAACATGATCGCGACTGCGGACGACGCACCGGGCGTCACCGCGCTCGACCAGGATCCCGAGTTTTATGCCTGGCTGGCATCATCCGATGCACAGCTGATGGCGATGGAGTAACGATGATGAAACGACTTCAGGTGCTCATGGCTGTGTGCCTGCTGGCCGGCACGGTTACGGCGCAGGCCCAGACGGCGTTGCGCACCACGCTTCCCGCGTGGGAACGGCTTTCGCAAGCGCAGCGCGATGAACTGACCGCCCCGATCCGCGAGCGCTGGAATCGCGAACCCGCCGAACGCACGCGCATGCTGGAACGCGCCAGGCGCTGGCATGCCATGTCGCCCGAGCAGCGCGCCCGTGCGCACCACGGCATGCAGCGTTTCGAGCGCATGGACCCGGAAAAGCGCGAACAGGCGCGGGCGATGTTTGAACGGATGCGCAATCTGCCCGAAGCGGAGCGGCGCGTATTGCGTGAACGCCTGAAAAAGATGACGCCGGAACAGCGCATGCAATGGATGCAGCAGAACGTGCCGTCAAAACCCTGAAGGCTGCTGCCATCGCCACACCTGGCCCGCTGATACGGCACCGCACACGGATTGCATCCATGTGACCCAAAGCTCTCCGCATCGACCTGGCTGGGCCGGATGACGGACTTGTCCGTCCTAAGGTTCTGGGAAATATCCCGTCCCGGAATTTGCGCACCCGCCAGCAGGAGGGACTAGCCGGCGCGCGGCGGCGCGTTCGAGTCTGTCGAAGCTGGAGGGTCATCGCGGCGCGGCCACACCGTGTTCGCCAGCAACTCGTCGTTCCAATCGAAGGTCATCGTCCCGTCCTTGACGAACAGCGAGACGAAATTGAAGACGTTGCGCGCATACATTTCGCTGGCATGCATCGCACCGCCGCTGGCGAGATTGAGCGGGCCGGCGATGGTCACGCCTTCGACGTCGATCGTCTCGCCCGGCCGGGTGAGCTCGCAGTTGCCACCGGTTTCCGCGGCGAGGTCGACGATGACGCTGCCAGGCTTCATCCCCGCCACCATCGCCCCGCTGACGATCTTCGGTGCAGGGCGCCCCGGTACCGCGGCCGTGCAGACGATGACGTCGATGTTTCGCAGATGTTCGCCAAGGCGGCGCTGCTGTTCGGCTCGCTCATCGTCGGTGAGCTGGCGCGCGTAGCCACCCTCGCCCGCAGCGCTGACACCGAGGTCGAGGAACTTGCCGCCGAGGGATTCGATCTGCTCACGCACTTCGGGCCGCACGTCAAAGCCTTCGACCTGCGCGCCAAGCCGTCGCGCCGTTGCCACAGCCTGCAGTCCGGCGACGCCTGCGCCGATGATCAGCACTTTGGACGGGCGGATGGTGCCGGCGGCCGTGGTCAGCATCGGAAAAAACCTCGGCGTGAGTTGCGCAGCGATCAGTACGGCCTTGTAGCCGGCCATGCCAGCCTGCGAGCTGAGCACGTCCATTGCCTGCGCGCGTGTCGTGCGCGGCAGCTTTTCCAGAGGAAAGGCGACGATGCCGTTGGCCTGCAGAGCGCTTGCACGCGCTTCGTCGGCCTGCGGTTGCAGGCTGCCGACCAGCGTCGCGCCATGTTTCATCAACGCGATGCGGGCAGCGTCTGGCGCCTGCACGCAGAGCACCAGATCCGCATCGTCGAGTGCGGCGGCCGCGCTTTCGACCACCTCTGCACCTGCATCGGCATAGGCCTGATCGGAAAAGTAGGCACCGGAGCCGATACCGCGCTCGACTCGCACGCTCGCGCCAGCTGCAATCAGTTTCTTGCAGGTTTCCGGGACGATGGCGACGCGACGCTCGCCTTCCGCGGTTTCCCGCGCGATCCCAATGTGTACCGTCATCCTCGACTCCCTGGTTGATGCGCGTTGCATCGTAACCAAATCACGCGGCCGGATGGGCTTCGGGCGTTCGCTGTCCTGCCGTTGGCGCCGGCGCATCGTGATCGCGCAACAACATCGCGATCGCATGTTCCAGCGGCGCCTGCGCCGGGCGTAGCGTGAGTGCGCCGTTCTGCAACTGCGCCGCAAGTTCCGCCTGTGTGAGCAGTTGCTGGCGACCACCTTGCCGGTTGACCAGTAGATGGCGTCCACTGACCGGGCTGATCCACGCAAGCCGCAACGCCTGCACTTGGTCGCCGTCCTTGGCGATGAAACGCTGGCCGGGTTCGAGATGCGCGGCATCGCCTGCACTTGCAGTGTTCGGGCCAGGCATGCCGGTGTCTTTCGCAAGCGCGGTGAAGCTGCGTCGCACGCGCGGCTCGTCCGGGCGCGAGAGTTCCGCGATCATCCTGGCGATCGACTGGTTGGCGCTGGCCTCGTCCATGCCGTAGGCGATGTGGCAATCGCGCAGTGGACGCTCGATCGCGATCAGGCCTTCGGCCAGCACGCGCCCATGGCCTTCCGCCGCGTGCGCATCCAGTCGCACGATGGCTTCGCCCACGTCGACCACGCCGCGGTAACGCCCGGACTCGGGTCCGTCGCGCAACCACACGTGGATCAGCGTCTGCCGCCAGGGGTCGCAAAGAAACTCCGCTACCGATGCCAACAATTCGCGGTT
>JBDSEX010000223.1:0-3043 GCA_039919835.1 Luteimonas sp. | reverse complement strand
ACTGGCCGAGGTCATGCCGGAGATGATGCGGCCGATCAGCAGCAGCGGCAGCGAATTGGCAAGCGCCATCAACATGAAATCCAGGCCCAGGCCCAGGCACGACAACAGGATCACCGGACGCCTGCCGTAACGATCCGAAAGCGCGCCCTGGATTGGCGCGGTGACGAACTGGATCGCCGCGAACACCGTCCCGAAAATCCCGACCCAGTAGGCCGCGTAGGTCGTGCTGCCGCCGACAAAGTCCTGGATCAGGTGCGGCAACACCGGAATGATCAGCCCGAACGCGAGCACATCGATCAGCACGGTGATGAAGATGAAAGCAAGGGCGGCCTTGCGGGCGCGTGGGATGACGGTTTGACTCACTGTGTCCTGCTCTGGCTGCACTTGCTTAGTTTAGCGTGGCTCATGGTTGCGTCTGTTCAATTGCGGAACGTCGTCATTGCCGCGAAGGCGGGAATGACGTTTCGTAATCGATGCGGTGTGCTCAGCACCATATCCGTGGCCGGATCAGTATTGGTAGCCCGGATAAGCGCAGCGCATCCGGGGCTCGGACGTGACGTACATCGCCAGTGCGCTCTCCACTGGCCTGCCGACGCACCTGCTTGCCAGCGGCAGGGCATCGTCCATAGGCAATTGGATAGCGACGCCTCGGCGATCACTCTCGCAGTCGCGGAACACCATGCGCGTCGCGTTCCTCGGTGACGGCCTGGTCATAGATCTTCTGCCGCAGGTCGCGGCCGGGGAGCTCGGTGATGGATTCATTGCGCGACGCGCGCAATGCGTTGGCGTAGCTGAGGCGCGCCCGGGTTTCGTCGCCGCCTTGGGCGAAGCCGTGGCCGAGTTCTTCCCATGCGTCGGAACCTGCGCCCTGCGCC
The DNA here is from genome assembly GCA_039919835.1 of Luteimonas sp. Classification (GTDB taxonomy): domain Bacteria; phylum Pseudomonadota; class Gammaproteobacteria; order Xanthomonadales; family Xanthomonadaceae; genus JALYOU01. The sequence continues at coordinate 2,168 of JBDSEX010000223.1, read as the reverse complement.
AGGGCGCGATGCAGGTATTCCTCGGCCTGCGGCCATTGGTTCTGTTCGCGCGACAGGCGCGCCATCGCCAGCAGCAGTGCCGGACTCGACGGATGCGTCTGCAGCCAGCGTTCGGTGCTGGCGCGGCGCGCGTCGATGCGGCCGATTGGCAATCGCCCATACGCATCGACCAGCGATTCGTCCCAGCGCGTGTCCAGCGCCTGTTCGAGGCTTTTCGCGGCAGCCTCGTCCCAGCGCAGCGCGGCGGCGCGTTCGGCATATGCGATGACGACTGCAGGTTCGCTTTTCAATGCGACCGGCAGGGTTTCCCACCGTTCGGCCAGTACGTTGGCGTCGTTGGCTTGTCGCAGTGACGCTTCGGCCCAGTGCGATTGCAGTTCGTCCAGCCTCTCCGGCGGCAAGGCTTGCTGCTGGCGCATCGCGCCGAGCAGGCCGTACGCCTGCGCCGCCTGTCCCGACACGGCCATCGCTTCGGCGCGTAAAGCGAGTCCACGCGGCGGCAGCGGTTGCGCGGCAGGCACGTCGAGCGCGACCAGCGCATCGGTAGGGCGATGCTGGGCGAGTGCGATTTCCGCGGTCGCGATCGCGCGCGACGCGGGGTGGCGATCGCCAAGTGCGTCGAGTTGCTGCTGTGCCACCAGGGAGTCACCGCGCGCGGAGGCGGAGCGCGCCGCCGCGATGCGCGCGATGGCTTCGGAGTTGCCATCTTCGGCCGCCTGCGCCAGCAGCTTTTCGGCGCGCGCGTACTGACCGTGATGCAACGCGTTGAGGCCTTCGCTCAGCCGTGCTCGGGATTGACGGTCGCGCATTCCACGCCAGGCGCGCAGCGGCAGCGTCAGGACCTTCCACAACAGCCACAGGCCTGCCGCCCCCGCAAGCAGCATCAGCAGGCCCATCGCGACGGTGGTGGTGTAGTCGTTTCCGCGGTAACGGATCAGGACGTAGCCCGGATCCTGCAACAGCAGTTGCGCCGCAAGTGCGCCGACCAGGGCGAGGACCAGCCAGAACAGGATGTTTCGGAACAGATGCATCGGTGTGCTCCCTGCTGCAATACGAATGGCGCCATCGCGATGGGCGAAAACGTGCAACTGCCTGGCAACGTCAAGGCGCTCCGCGCAAGGCCCGCAGCTGCTGCAGGCTGCTGCCAAGCGTGGTCAGGCGCAGTGTCAGCGGCGTCGCCTGAAGCGCCCGTAACGCCGCGCGGTGGGCGCGTTGTTGCGCTGAGTCTGGCCACAACCGCGTGAGCCACGCGTCGACGCGCTGCAGCGCCGCGCGAAAACCGGCGGCGTCGCGGCGTTCAAGGGCGGCGCGCGCGAGCGTCAGTTCGATCTGCAGTGCGGTCAGGCCAGTGTTGCGGTCGGCCGACTCGACGATCACGCCGCGATTACTCGGCCGTACATCGACCACGCGCGAAAACGCGCGGCGCCACCACGACATCGCGCGGCGCTGGTCGGCACGCGACGTGCGCGGCAATGCATCGAGGGTGTCGGAAAATGCCTCGAGCCGGCCGATTGCGGCGCTGCGCGGATCCACGCCAAGTGCATCGACGGCGGCGCGTTCCTGTGCCAGTGTCTGCCGCAGGTTGAGGTACGCGGGATCGTTGATGCCGTCGAGCAAGCCTGCGGCCAGTGCGTAAGCGCGCCGCGCGCCATCGAGATCTGACGCCCAAGCCAGGCGCTGCGCCGCGGTGGTCAGCAGGAGTTCGACCTCATCCAGGCGCAGTGCCTGCACGCCGGTGTGATCCGGATCGGCCAGCCGCGACACGCTGTCTTCAAGCAAGGCGGCGCGCTGGCTGATGCCGAGCAGTTCATCGCGCAGCACGCGATTGGTCGCATCGGCGGTCTGCAGTCGCTGACCCTGCGTGCGCTGGTCGCGGCGCAGTGCGTCGATGCGGCTTTCCATTGCGAGCAGGTGTTGCGCGTTTCCGCTGAGCTCGGCCTGCGTGGCCGCGGTGCGCGCCTGCCACCAGTGCCAGCCGCGCCACCCGGTAAAGCAAAGCACCAGCAGGACGACCAGCCACAACACGGCCGGGGCGCGTCGCGGTGGCGGGGATGGGGCGGCGGGCTGGTTCACGACGACAAGGATCCACGTAGGAATGCGTCATGGTAGAGGATGCGTGCGTTGCCCATGCCAGTGCCTGGAGCACACCCCAGTCAATCGCGACACGT
>JBDSEX010000192.1:0-3756 GCA_039919835.1 Luteimonas sp. | reverse complement strand
CCTGGACCGCGCCGGACAGCGGCGCGAGCTGGACAGCCTGATGGACGAGCTGCAGGTCGCGCATGTCGCCGACCAGAGCGGGGCCAGCCTCTCGGGCGGCGAGCGCCGCCGCGTCGAGATCGCCCGTGCATTGGCGGCAAAACCGCGGCTGATGCTGCTCGACGAGCCGTTCGCCGGGGTTGATCCGATTTCGGTCGGTGAAATCCAGCGCATCGTGCGGCATCTCAAGAGCCGCGGAATCGGGGTATTGATCACGGATCACAACGTCCGCGAAACCTTGGGCATCTGCGATCGCGCGTATATTCTCAACGAAGGCAGCGTGCTCGCGCAGGGGGCGCCGGACGCGCTGCTTGCCAATCCCGATGTCCGTCGCGTGTACCTGGGCGAAAGTTTCCGCCTGTAACGCACGGCCACCGGTCTCCCCCGGTTGCGTTGGTTCGTTACGGACATGAAGCCCCGACTCCAGACCTCGATGTCGCAACACCTGGTGATGACGCCACAGCTGCGTCAGGCGATCCAGATGCTGCAGATGTCGTCGGCGGAACTCGAAGCCGAGATCACCGCCGCCATCGAAAGCAATCCCTTGCTCGAATGGGTCGAGGATGCGCCACCCCTGCAGGTGCCATCGACCAACGGGGTGGAACACGACAGCGAGCATGCCCATGGGGAACCGCCGGCGGCGCAGACCGCGCCTGCTGGCAACGACGACGAAACCGGTGGCGATGACGACAGGAGCGTCCAGGACCAATGGCACGCGGGCGACGAACCCTGGTACCAGCGAAGCGGTTCCTCGGGCGATGGCGACCATGATGATGATGACGGCAGCGACCGCATCGCCAGCGTTGACTCACTGCAGGACCACCTGTTGTGGCAACTCCACCTGTCGCATCTGTCCGAACGTGACCGCCGCATCGGCATGGCGCTGATCGACGCGATCGACGACGGCGGCTACCTGCGCGAATCCGTCGAGGCCATCGTCGATGCGTTGCGTCCCGAAGTGGAGGCAGGTTGCGACGAGATCGTGACGGTATTGCACCAGATCCAGCATTTCGATCCGGTGGGCGTCGGCGCGCGCTCGCTGGGCGAGTGCCTCGCCGTGCAGGTGTCGCTGCTGGCCGATGAAACGGCGGGGAAACTGCTCGCGCACCGGATCTGCTCGGGTCCGCTCGAACGCCTGCCGCGAATCGGCGTCAATGGGCTGGCGCACGAACTGGCGTGCAGCATCGACGATGCGCAGCAGGCCATCGAACTCCTGCGTTCGCTCGATCCCAAGCCGGGCGCGCAGATCGGTGGCATCAGCAACGACGCCTACGTCATGCCCGACTGCATCGTGTGGCGGCAGCAGGGCGAGTGGCGCGTGGCGCTCGCCGGCAACGGCATGCCACGGGTGTCGATCCATCGCGGTTACGAAGGCATGATCGGCGGCGCATCGGTGGCCGATGCCGGCTATCTGCGCGGCCGCCTGCAGGAAGCACGCTGGCTGCTGCGCAGCATCGAAGCGCGCGGCGAAACCTTGTTGAAGGTGATGCGCTGCCTGCTGCGGCAGCAGGCAGCGTTCCTGGAATTCGGCGCCCAGGCGTTGCGGCCGCTGACGCTGCGCGAGGTGGCCGGCGAAGTCGGGCTGCACGAATCAACCATCTCACGCGCGATCGCCCGCAAGTACGTGCGCACCCCGCGCGGTACGCTGCCATTGCGGGCGTTCTTCGCTTCGGGTATCGACACAGGTGGGGGCGGCGAGGCGTCCAGCACCGCGATCCAGGCAATGCTGCGCGAACTGATCCAGGCCGAGAATCCGCGCAAGCCGTTGTCCGATGCGAGCCTGGCCGAATCGCTCAAGGCGGCTGGGGTGCCGGTGGCACGGCGCACGATCGCGAAGTATCGGGAGGCGATGCAGATACCTTCTTCACACGAGCGCGTGCGTATCGCTTGATCGCGCCCTTCATAGCAGCAGCTTCAGCCGCGAGCTTTTTTGATGATGCCGGGGAATGCACTGAAAAGCTTCCGCCTTGCAGCGGGCAACTTTCTTTGCTGGCACAAGGAAAGTCATCAAAGAAATGCCCTTTTTGGCAAAGTCCACGACCCAAAAACGTAATTGTCACCGGTTATTTTCCGACTCGGCATCCTGCCCCGGTCGGAAAAATGCGCACATCCAGGAGCGCCGCCCTTCGGGTTTGCAGTCCTCATAGGTTGTTCGTTTTATGCGAACGCGAACCCGGGCGTCTTCCAAACGGGATGGAGGCCGCCTCTTCGAGCCACTGGTTCCCGCACCACTGACGCTTGGGCGCCTCGCACAAACGCCGCAGCGCGGAGCGAGGGGAAAGAGTGCGCTTGTGTCCATATCGCATTGAAGGAACCGGAAGCCAGCACCATCCCGCTCCGACTATCCCATCCAAACGCCACCCTTCCTGACCTGATCCTTTCCGCCAGCCAATGGCTTAACCTAGTCTTCACCCCGCTCCTTCGCCTTTGCGCGATGCTGACCGGGTCAACCTAGGAGGCTCAGATGCGCATCGAAACCCACGGCCATCAGATTGAAGTCACGGCTGCATTACGCGACTACGTTTCGTCAAAACTCGAACGACTCGCCCGCCACTTCGACCAGCCCCTGGACGTGCGCACCCAACTCAGTATCGACAAACCCGACCATCGCGCTGAAGCCACCATCAATGTCTCCGGGCGCACCCTGCACGCGGACGCGAGCGCCGAGAACATGTACGCAGCCATCGACCTTCTGGCCGACAAGCTTGATCGGCTGCTGATGAAGCACAAGGAAAAAATGGTGGACCACCACCGCGGCGACAGCCTGGTGCGCAATGGCGAGGTTGGTTGATCGTTCTAACCTTCCGCGACATTCAATCAGCCTGCGTCGCTCCGACCCGCACCCATACGGCACCCCTGCAATGTCCCCATCGCAACTGCTGACCGCAGATCGAATCGTCATGCTGGTCGAACCCGGCGATGCCAAGACCGTGCTCGAGATCGCCGCGCGCCTTCTGTCCGGTGACTCGCCAGCCAACACCGCCCTCATCGCCGACAGCTTGCATGCGCGAGAGCGCATGGGTAGCACCGCAATCGGATACGGCATCGCCATACCGCATGGGCGCAGCGCGGCCTTCGATCACGCGCGCGGCGCATTCCTGCGGCTGGCGCATCCCCTCGCCTTCGGTGCAAGCGACGGCCAGCCAGTCGACCTGTTGTTCGCCTTGGCTGTACCGGAGCATTTCACCCAGCAGCACCTGCAACTGCTTGCGGACTTGGCCGAACGCTTCGCCGACGCTGATTATCGCGCGGCGCTGCGCAGCGCGCCGGATGTCGACGCATTGCATACACTGCTGATGTCCGAGCGCGCGTCGCGCTCCGCTGCGGCGTGAACGAGCACATCAGCGCGCGCGAGTTGTTCGAGCAGCTGCGCGAGCGGCTGGACCTTCGGTGGCTGGCTGGCCAGGATGGCCAGGACCGCGTGCTCGAATCGGTCGACACCGTGGCGCGGCGGCCGTCGCTCGCCGGTTACCTCAACATCATCTATCCGAACAAGGTACAGATCCTCGGTACCGAAGAACTGGCGTGGCTGGACACGATGGACTCGCGGCAACGCTGGGAAACCATCGAGAAGATCATCCAGTCCCGACCGCTGGCGATGGTCATCAGCAAGGACCAACCCTGTCCGGCCGACCTGCGCAGCGCCGCGGAGGAATCCGACATTCCGTTGTGGACCGCGCCGCGCCGCGGCCATGAACTGCTCAACCACATCCAGTA
>JBDSEX010000178.1:0-5014 GCA_039919835.1 Luteimonas sp. | reverse complement strand
TCGCGGCTGTGTTTCGAGATCACCGAAACCGAAGCCGTCCGCAACCTCGCCCGCGCCGTTCGCTTCATCGAGCGCCTGCGCGCCGTGGGCTGCCTCGTGTCGCTCGACGATTTCGGGGCGGGCATGTCCTCGTTCGGATACCTGAAAAACCTGCCGGTCGACATGATCAAGATCGACGGCAGCTTCGTCCGCGACATCGACAACGATCCGATGAGCCGCTCCATCATCGACGCAATCACCGAGATCGGCCACCAGCTGAAGCTCGAGATCGTCGCCGAATGGGTCGACAGCATCGAAAAGATGGACACGCTGCGCGCGCTCGGAGTCGACTACGCGCAAGGATTCGCGTTGCATCGTCCGGAACGGGTGTTGTTCCAACGCGACGACCGTAAAAACCCATAGGGCGCGCGCCGCAGATTGTGCGTCACGCGACACCTCGGGCAGCCTGCTCCATCGGCCAGGGGACCAGGTCCAGCAGGATCGCCTGCGGCGGTTCAGTCCTTGGCTACAACCACACTTCGACGACATGCTCCACCCGGTCATCGCGCAGCGGGATCGCCAGCTCCGCCTGATCCAGACCGTCGATCCGAAGGCGTGGGCCCGTCTGTTGCTGTTGCACGCGGATGTTGTAGACCGTGTCGCGGTAGCGGTAGCGGATGCTGTAACCGGGCCAGCCCTCGGGGATGCACGGCGTCACGCGCAGCGTATCGCCTTCGCGGCGCAAACCCAGCAACGACTCGATGGCGAGGCGGTACATCCAGCCGGCCGAGCCGGTGTACCAGGTCCATCCGCCGCGACCGACATGGGGCGCGACGGCATAGACATCCGCGGCAACCACATAGGGTTCGACCTTGTAGATTGCGATGTCCTCCCCGGTGCGGCCGTGGTTGACCGGGTTGATGAGTCGCATCAACTCCCACGCACGTTCGCTGTCGCCGAGTGCCGCGAACGCCATCGTCGCCCAGACCGCCGCATGCGTGTATTGCCCGCCATTCTCGCGCACGCCGGGGACGTAGCCGCGGATGTAGCCGGGATCCTGTTCGGTCTTGTCAAAGGGCGGATCCAGCAACTGGACCAGGCCTGCATCCCGGCGCACCAGATGCGCGTCGAGCGATGCCATTGCCTGCCGAGTCCGGTCCGGAGCGCCTGCGCCCGACAACACCGACCAGCTTTGTGCGATCGAATCGATCCGGCATTCGTCGCTCGCGGTCGACCCCAACGGTGCGCCGTTGTCGAACCACGCGCGCCGGTACCAGGCGCCATCCCATGCATGCCGTTCGAGATTCAAACGCATCTGTTCAGCCGCCTCGATGCAGCGCTCGGCGAAGACTGGATCGTTGTGACCGCGCGCGACGGCGGAAAACTGTGTCAGCACGTCGTACAGGAAGAATCCGAGCCACACGCTCTCTCCGCGACCGCCCTCGCCCACCCGGTTCATGCCGTCGTTCCAGTCGCCGGTCGCAATCAGTGGCAAGCCGCGTTCGCCGAGTGCCGACAGTCCGCGTTCCAGCGCTCGGACGCAATGCTGGTACAAGGTTTCGCGCAGCGACGAGCGCGTGGTCAGGTCGTAATACGATTCCTCGTCATGGTTGACCGGCCTGCCTTCGATGTAGAACACCTGCTCGTCGAGCACGCCGATGTCGCCGGTCGCCTCCACATAGCGGCACGTCGCCAGCGGCAGCCAGAGGTAATCGTCGGAACAGCGCGTGCGCACGCCGCGATCCAGCGGTGGATGCCACCAGTGCTGCACGTCGCCCTGCGGGAACTGGTGGGCAGCGCTGAGCAGAAGATGCGCGCGCGCGCGTTGCGGCTCCACGTGCACCATCGCCATCGTATCCTGCAGCTGGTCGCGGAATCCGTATGCACCGCCCGACTGGTAGTAGCCGCTGCGCGCGAGATAGCGGCAGGCGATGGTCTGGTACAGCAGCCAGCCGTTGACCAGGACATCCATGCTGGGTTCGGGCGTTTCCACGCGCACTGCGCCGAGCGTGCGATGCCAGTACATGCGGACCGCATCCAGCGCGTCGTACGCGGCCTGGCTGCCACGCAGTTTTTTCGCGAGTGCCACGGTCTCGCCCCAGCCGTGGCCGACGCCGAGACGGAAAACCGCTTCGGACGATTGTCCCGGCTGCATGTCGATCGCGACCTGGATCGCCGCGCATGGATCGAGGCCGACACCGAGCTTGCCGGATAGCCGCTCACGCGACAACGCATCCGGATTCGCGGGCGTGCCGTTGCGCCCAAGGAATTCGGTCCGGTCGCCGGTGATGCCGCGTGCGTGCGCCGCACCATCGTTCCGGTCGCTGTCGAACCCATCGGTATCGAAGAAAGCAATGCGGCCCTCGAACTCGCTGTTGTAGGGATTGCGCGCAAGCAGCACGTTGCTGTCGCCGTCGATCTCGGTCACGACGTGCAGCTGGGTCTTGGCGTGCAGGTCGCCGAGGATCCATTCGACGTAGCCGGTGGCACTGATGCGGCGCGGTCGCCCGGACACGTTGCGCAGCTTGAGCACGCTGAATTTCACCGCCGCCTGCTGAGCCACATAGACCCACAGCTCGCTGGCGATACCGTCCTCCAGGTGTTCGTAGACGCTGTAACCGAATCCGTGCCGCGTCCGGTACGTGCCTTCTCCACGACAGGGCAAGGGCGAAGGTGACCAGACCTTTCCGGTCTCCTCGTCGCGCAGATAGAAGGCCTCGCCGCCGGAATCGCCGACGGGATCGTTGTGCCATGGCGTCAGGCGGAACTCATGCGCGTTCTCGCCCCAGGTGTAACCAGGCGAGCTTTCGCTGAGGACGCAACCAAGATTGGCGTTGGCGATGACATTGCACCACGGCGTCGGCGTGGTCTGGCCCGCAGCAAGGTCGATGACGTACTCGCGGCCATCGGGCGAAAAGCCGCCGTGCCCGTTATCGAACAGCAGTGCATCGCGCTTCGCGCCGGCATCGAAGGGCCAGGGATCGGTCGACGCGTGCACATCCACGCCTGGTGCAACCGGGACACGTGGATCGGGGTCATCCACGTTGACCCCCTCCGCATTGATTTCATACGCATTGACGTCATACGCATTGACGTCATGCGCATTGACGTCGCGCGCATTGACGTCGTGCGCATCGAGGGCACGCCTATCTGGATCACGCGCAGCTGGATCACGCCGATTCGGATCACGCCGATCCAAGCCGTGCACCTCGTGCGCGATGCGCACGGTCGTGGAACCGGTGTCCGTTGGCGGCACAGGATCGTATTGCTTCGGCGCGGCTACCAGCCGCGGGATCGCCGCCAGCGGCGGCGGTCGTTTGCCGATCTGCTCCGCGAGTTTTCCACGCGCGTCGCTGATGATCACGCGCGCGGCCGCCTGCAGCAGGATCCGATCCTCGTGTGCAAGCTGTTGTGCCGGCCGCACGAAAATACCCCCTGGACGGTCGAGCACATTCGCTTCGACGCCGGCCGCGATCAGGCCCATGATCTGGTCCTGCAACTGCTGCCTGTAGCCGGCCTGGTCCTCGTTCCAGATCACCAGATCGACAGCAAGCCCCTTGAGCCGCCAGTACGCATGCGCTTGCACCAGCTGCCGCACCAGTTCGATGTTGGCGGCGTCGGCGATCTGCAGCAGCACGATCGGAAGGTCGCCTGAAATCCCCTGCCCCCAGAGCCCGGACTGCCCCCGCCGGTTCTGCAGCAGCACCGACGGCTCCGCACGCATCGCCGGATGCGCGTAAAGGATCAGGCCAGCGAGTCGTTCGTAAAGCTGCGCATCGGATTGCGTCGCATTGATCTGCCTGCGCACGACCTGGCTGTGCGTCCAGGCCAGGTCGAACACCCGATCGGCCAGACGTCGATCGCGATACTTGTCGATCAGCATCGCCGATTCGTCGCGCGTCGCACCGACGCCGGAGACCATGTCGATGGTCGTCGTCTGTCCCGCCTGCAATGTAATGCGTGCGCGGATCGACACGATCGGATCCAGGACCGAGCCTTCGGAGTCGGACAGCGCACGTGCCTTGGTCAACGCATCAGGGCGTTGCAGCGTGTTACCTCGGCCGATGAAGCGCGAACGATCGGTTTCATATGAAATCTCGTCGATGTCGGCGTCGTGCACCGCCAGCAGATGGAACATGCTCGGCGTAGCTTCATCATGCGCACGTGGTCTGCGCCTGCACACGATGGCCTGCCGGGAACGCACCAGTTCGGTCTGCACGAACAGGTTGCTGAAAGCCGGATGCAGTTCGTCCGACACCGCCGGCGCCATCACCACTTCGGCGTAGCTGGTGACTTCGATGCTGCGCGCCGTGCGCGAACGGTTCGTAATGCGCAGGCGGCGCAACTCGATGTCGTCCTCGGGCGAGATCGCGATTTCGGTATGCATCTCGAAACCGTTCCTGCGCCCGCGGAACTCGGCCTTGGCATCAGAGAAGATCGCTTCGAAATGATCGACGGCGACCGCGCACGGTTGATACGTGGTGGACCAGAACTCGCCGCTCTGCGCATCGCGCAGGAAACAGAAGTTGCCCCAGTGATCGCGCGTGCCGTCCTCGCGCCAGCGCGTCACCGCCATGTCGCGCAGGCGGCTGTAGCCGCCGCCTGACGTGCTGAGCATGACGTGGTATCGGCCATTGGACAGCATCTGCACGGCCGGGCGTGCGGTGTGCGGCGTGCCGAAGATGCGCAGTTCGGTTTCCACGGTGGGGCTAACCGTCGCAGCGCCCGCGACCTCGGCAGCATGCGGATGGAATGCGCCCGTGCGAGGAATGCGTTCCTGCAACAACAGCAGCGTCGCCTGGAATTCAGGATCGGCGAAGAAGCGTTTCTGCATCGGCTGGTCGCGCAGCAGGTACAGCAGCGACAACAGGCCCATGCCCTGGTGATGCGCCATGAACGAGCGAATCAACGCGTATTTCTGGCCGCGCGGCAGGCGCGAAGGGGTGTAGTCGATCGCCTCATACATGCCGTAGCGGCCGGAGAATCCTTCCGCGTTCATCTGCCGCAGGTTCTCGCAGGCGGCGTCGGGCTCCGT
>JBDSEX010000106.1:0-5288 GCA_039919835.1 Luteimonas sp. | reverse complement strand
GTACACCGTCGTCTGTGAATGCGGATCGATGACTTCCGCACTCACCCGTACCCGTCCGCCCACTTCAGCCACCGTCGGCAGGATCACGGCCCGCGCGCCATCGCGCAGGGCGACTTCCGAGGCGACTTCGCGATCCAGCAGCGTGCCAGGCTTGCGCTTCATCAACGCCAGCGTGTCGCGCACTTTCAGGTCGCTGAGGACGTTGACGTAGCGGGATTGTTCCAGGCTGATGCGGAACGCCTGCTCCAGCGATTCGTCGAGGACCGGTTGGCCGGTGAGGTTGCGCAGGTCGCCGACGACGACCCAGTCGCGTTCGCCGAAGGCGATGGCCGGTTGCGGGCGGGTCAGGAACCATGCGCCGGTGCCGAGGCCGACGACCAGCAACACTTCGGCAGCCAGTGCGGCCGGACGCCGCCACAACGGAATGTCGCGCCACGCTTTCGCGCCGTTCTTCGGTGCACGCAGCGGGGCGAAGCCGGGCTCGCCGACTTCATAGATCTCCTGCCCGTTGGGCACGCCCTTGAAGCGCCAGCGCCCGTAGGATTTCCACAGCAGGTGTTCGCCGCGCTCGCCGAGTTCACGCGCGGAACGGTGCATCAGCGGCTCGGCCGTGGACGACATCAGGATCTGTCCGGCGCGCGCCAGCTGCATCAGGCGGCCCGCCATCGGCTTGGCCAGCCCCTCGACTTCAAGCGGCTTGGCGCCCACCTGCACGGCCTCGTCGCTGTTGCGCCAGGTCAGCACTTCGCCGACATGCAGGCCCGAACGCGCCTGCAGCGTCAGCATCCGGTTCTCGCCGATCGCGCGCAGGCCGCGCACGTAGTCGAGCGCGAAACCGAGCCCGTCGATGGGACGCTCGAACAACAGCAGCAGGCCGTCGGAACGATCGATCAGCCGTCCGCGCCAGCGTTGCTGCAGTTCCAGCACCAGGCGGTCGTGTTCGCGGAACAGGTCGGCCGCAGCGCCATCGCCAATGCGCTCGACCAGGGCCGTTGAATCGCACAGGTCGGTCAACAGCAGGGTGCGCAGCTGCGGCTGGCCAGATTCGTTGTTGTAGGTGTCCTTATCGATCATTGCCCCGGCCTCCGTGGCTGCGCGCGTCACACCGCAAGCGGCACGCCATCCTGCCATTCGACGCGATTGCCACCGAGCCGCTTGGCGCGATACAGCGCGGCATCGGCCAGTGCATACGAGTCGTCCCATTCGTGCTCGGGCGACATCAGGCAGGCGCCTATGCTGAGCGTGGCGATCTGCGGCGGCGAGGGTTGCATGCGATGCAGCGCGCGCGCCGTGGAGATGACGAAGTCCGCCATCCGCATCAGTTCCGTCTGCTGGCTGGCCTTGATCACCAGGCAGAACTCATCGCCGCCCAGCCGGCACGCGACATCGTCCGGGCCGGCCGCCGAACGCAGGATGTTGGCCACGCCCTGCAGCACGCGGTCGCCAACCAGATGTCCGTGGTCGTCGTTGATGCTTTTGAATCGGTCGCAGTCGATCAGCAGCAGGCCGCGTCCAGCGAGCGCATCGTCCTGCCTTCGCTGCTTGAGGTGTACGTGGAAGCCGCGGCGGTTGCACAGGCCGGTGAGCTCGTCGGTGCGTGTCAGCGCTTCGGTCTGGCTGAGCTGGTGCGTGGTGGTGCGCAGCGTATCGAAGGCGGTCTGCAGTTCGAGGTTGCGGCGGCGCAACCGGCCGATCAGGTTTTGCTCGTTGAGCACCACCCGCATGATCGCGCGGCGCAGGAAATGCGCCAGCAGGCGCGGATCACGCTCGGCCAGTGCGTCGAATTCCTCCTGACGCAATTCGAGCAACAGTCCGGGCGCGGTGGCGGTGGCGTCGGCGCTGCGCGCGTGGTCGCCGATCAGCAGGCCGAGCTCGCCGAAAAACTCGTGCGGGCCGAGCCGCTTGGCGATGAGGTCGTCGCCGAAGTCCAGGTCGATCGCGCCCTGCGCGACCACGTACATGGCGGTACCAAGGTCGCCACGGCGGAACAGACGTTCGCCCGCCTCGATGCGGCGGGCACGGCCGACTTCAGCGAACAGCGCGTATTCGTCTTCGGTCAGCGTGGCCGGCGGCGCGGACGCGCCGAGGCCAGCAACGCGCGGGTTCGCAGACACCGGGTTGGCCTCGCGCGCGTCGTCCCGCCTGACGTCGTCGCTGGCACTGTCAGCACTCATGTTCACGACTCCCCGCCGTGTCAGCGGGCGAGGATACCATTTGGCCAGGTCCATCTATGAGCGTACGCGTGGCGCGGACGATTCCGGCCACGGGGTGTTGCCCGGATGTTGCCGTCAGCGCGTGGTCAAGCCGTGGCGCATGCACTACGACCGCAACGCCAGCGCCTCAGCCGGCGCATCGCGCAACCGAGAGGAAAGGGAGCGGCTTCAAGCCGCTGCTGCTTCCTGGAACTGCTCTTCCTCGGTCGATCCCTTCAAGGCAACGGTCGACGACTGTCCGCCCTGGATCGTCTGGGTAATGGCGTCGAAATACCCGGTGCCCACCTCTCGCTGGTGCTTGACCGCGGTGAAGCCGCGATCGGCGGCGGCGAACTCGGCTTCCTGGAGCTCGACGAACGCACTCATCTGCCGGCGCGCGTAACCGTGCGCGAGGTGGAACATCGAATAGTTCAGTGCATGGAAACCGGCGAGGGTGATGAACTGGAATTTGTAGCCCATCGCGGCGAGTTCGACCTGGAATTTCGCGATGGTGGCGTCGTCGAGGTTCTTCTTCCAGTTGAACGACGGCGAGCAGTTGTAGGCCAGCAGCTTGCCGGGATGTTTTGCATGGACCGCCTCGGCGAACTTGCGCGCGAACTCGAGATCCGGCTTGCCGGTTTCGCACCACACCAGGTCGGCGTACGGCGCGTAGGCGACGCCGCGCGAGATCGCCTGGTCGAGGCCGTTGCGGGTCTTGTAGAAGCCTTCCACGGTGCGTTCTCCGGTGCAGAACCCGGCGTCGTTCGCGTCGATGTCCGATGTCAGCAGGTCGGCGGCTTCCGCATCCGTGCGCGCGACGATCAGCGTCGGGACGCCCATGACATCGGCGGCCAGGCGGGCGGCGGTCAGCTTCTCGATGGCTTCGCGCGTCGGAACCAGTACCTTGCCACCCATGTGGCCGCATTTCTTGGCCGAGGCGAGCTGGTCTTCGAAATGCACGCCTGCTGCGCCGGCCTCGATCATCGCCTTCATCAGCTCGAACGCATTCAGCACGCCACCGAATCCGGCCTCGGCATCGGCCACGATCGGTTGCATGAAGTCGATCTCGTCATTGCCTTCGGCGTGGTGCAACTGGTCCGCGCGCAGCAGCGTGTTGTTGATGCGCTTGACCACCTGCGGCACGGAGTTGGCCGGATACAGCGACTGGTCCGGGTACATCTCGCCGGCGATGTTGGCGTCGGCCGCGACCTGCCAGCCGCTCAGGTAGATCGCCTTCAGCCCGGCCTTGACCTGCTGCATGGCCTGGTTGCCGGTGAGCGCGCCGAGTGCGTTGACGAAGTCCTGCGTGTGCAGGTACCGCCACAGTTTTTCCGCGCCCAGCTTGGCGATGGAATGCTCGACCGGCACCGTGCCGCGCAGGCGCACAACATCATCGGCGGAGTACGTGCGCGTGACGCCGTTCCAGCGCGGGTTGTTGTTCCAGTCGAGGTTGAGCTGGTCGGCAGTGGGGAGCGTGGTTTTCATGGGTAGGTCCTCGAAAGAAATCATGGTGTCCCGTAGGCGCGACGGGAGTCGCGATCGCAGCGTTCGTGGTGGTGGTTCAGGCCGCGACTTCCGTCGCTCCTACGAGCTCAGGGAAGGCGCTCGTACGCGGGGAGCGTCAGGAACTCTTCCAGCGTGTCGCGCTGCGTGAGTTCGTGCAGCATTGCGATGGCTTCGCTGATCCTGTTGGCACCCGGCAACGATTCGCCCGCGAGCTTCGAGGGCAGGTTCAACAGCGCGCGTTCGAGCAACGCGAAATCCACCGGCACGCCGTCGTGCAGATGCAGGCCGCCGCCACGGTCGGATGCGTGCAGCCATTGCCACAACTGGGTGCGTGCGATCTCGGCGGTTGCGGCATCCTCCATCAGCGAATGGATCGGCACGCAGCCGCTGCCGTCGAGCCACGCGGCGAGATAGCGCACGCAGACTTCGACGTTGTTGTCGAAGCCCTTGCGCGTGATCGTGCCGAGCGGTGCGCGGATCAGGTCGTCGCGCGTTACTTCGACGTCATCGCGCAGCACGCGTTGCTGGTGTTTGCACGGCATGTGCTCGTCGAACACACCACGCGCCAGCGGGATCAGCGCCGGATGCGCGACCCAGGTGCCATCGTGGCCGGCCGTGACCTCCCGCAATTTGTCTGCATGCACGCGCGTCATGGCCGCTGTGTTGGCCTCCAGGTCATTGGAGATCGGAATCTGCGCCGCCATCCCGCCCATCGCATGCGCGCCGCGCCGGTGGCAGGTCTGGATCAGCAGCTCGGAATAGGCCTTCAGGAACGGCTGCGTCATCGTTACCTGGCTGCGCTCTGGCAGCACGCGGTTGCGATGCATGCGAAAGGTCTTGATGTAGGAAAAGATGTAGTCCCAGCGACCGCAATTCAGGCCAGCGATACGGCCCCGCAGTGCGTGCAGGATCTCGTGCATCTCGAAAGCGGCGGGCAGCGTCTCGATCAGCACGGTGACTTTCATCTGTCCTTGCCGCAGGCCAAGCGCAGCCTCGATGTGCCCGAGCACGTCGTCCCAAAGCATCGCCTCCTCCATCGACTGCAACTTGGGCAGGTAGAAATAAGGTCCGCGATCCTTCGCAGCGAGCACGTCCGCGTTGTGGAAGCAGAACAGGCCGAGATCGAACAACGAAGCCGACATCGCCTCGCCATCTACCAGCAGGTGCTTTTCATCGAGATGCCAGCCGCGCGGACGAACCAGCAGTACCGACTGCTGCTCGAACGGCTTCAATGCGTAGTGTTTTCCGTTGGTCGACTCGAACTGCAAGGTGCCGGCGACGGCATCGCGCAGTGCGGCTTGCCCGGTGAGGAGGTTGTCCCACGTCGGCGACGTCGAATCCTCGAAGTCCGCCATGCAGCAGTTGGCGCCGGAGTTGAGCGCGTTGATGACAGTCTTGGCGTCGACCGGGCCGGTGATCTCCACGCGGCGGTCGAGCAAGGACGCAGGCAATTCAGCGACGCGCCAGTCGCCTTCCCGGATGGCGCGGGTGTCAGCGCGGAAGTCGGGTAGCTGTCCGGCATCGAAGAAGGCCTGCCGCGTGCGTCGGGCGGTGAGGCGGCACTGGCGCTGCGATTCGAATCGGCGGTGC
>JBDSEX010000090.1:0-4631 GCA_039919835.1 Luteimonas sp. | reverse complement strand
TCGGGAAAACAAATCCTGAAACTGGCGGAGAGTGAGGGATTCGAACCCTCGATCAGGCTTTTGACCCGATACTCCCTTAGCAGGGGAGCCCCTTCAGCCACTCGGGCAACTCTCCGATCACGTTGCGAGCAACGCGCGGGAAGGATACCGGTTCAACCGGCCCGAGGTAAACCTTCCACTGTCAGGGCGTCGGCGGCGGCTGGCTGCCGATCTTCGTCATCCTTGTGGATGCGCTCGTAGATTTCCTCGCGATGCACGGCCACATCCTTGGGTGCATTGATGCCGATGCGCACCTGATTGCCCTTCACGCCAAGCACAGTAACCGTGACCGAGTCTCCGATCATCAGGGTTTCGCCGACGCGGCGAGTCAAGATAAGCATAAGTTTTCTCCAGGGGCCGGCACCCTATTGCTCCGGCAAAACACTCCCGCCATATGGCGAAAATGTTTCCATCGATTCAAGGCGTCAAGCATGTGACTGGTCGGCCATCCGGTCAAGGCCACAAGTCATGGTACGAGCCTTACCTCAACTTTTGATGCACCCAATCGTGAACCCCTGCCAACGCAGCGGCCAACGCCGGCCCATCATCGCCGCCCCCCTGCGCCAGGTCGGGACGACCGCCGCCCTTGCCGCCGATCAGCGCAGCCACGTGCGCAAGCAACTCGCCCGCTTTCACTTTGCCTGCAGCCGCACCGCTGACGCCCGCCACCAGTGAGGCTTTCCCGTCGCTGGCGCCTGCCAGCACGATCACCGCGTCGCCGAGCTGCTGCTTCAGCCGATCCATGGCATCGCGCAGCGCCTTCGCATCGAACCCTTCCAGGCGCGTTGCCAGTACTTGGATGCCTTCGACCACCTGCGCCTTGTCGGCGAGGGCGGAGGTCGCGCCGCTTGCCGCCTTGGCCTTGAGCGTGTCCACCTCGCGCTCCAGCCTGCGCTGGCGGTCGGTGAGCTGTTGCGCCTTTTCGACGATGTCCTGCGCGCTGGCGCCAAGCAACCGCGCGGCGTCTTCCAGTCGTTGTTCCTGCGTCGCGATGTAATCCAGGGCGCCCTGCCCCGTCACCGCCTCGATCCTGCGTACCCCCGCGGAAACGCCGCCTTCGGACACGATCTTGAACAGGCCGATGTCGCCGGTGCGCGAGACGTGCGTACCGCCGCACAGTTCGGTGGATGCCTCGCCCATCCGCATGACGCGCACGCGCTCGCCGTACTTTTCCCCGAACAGCGCCATTGCGCCGAAATCGAGCGCTTCCTGCATGCCCATGCTGTGGATTTCGGCTTGGTGATTGCCGCGCACCTCGGCGTTGACGCTGCGTTCGAGTTGGGTAAGTTCCGCCGTCGTGACCGGCTGGAAATGAGAGAAGTCGAAACGCAGCCGATCGGGTGCCACCAGCGATCCTTTCTGCATCACGTGCGTGCCCAGCAGCTTGCGCAGGGCGGCGTGCAGCAGGTGCGTCGCCGAATGATTGAGGATCGTGGCCGCGCGACGCGCACTGTCGGCCGCGGCCACGACACGGTCGCCGCGCTTCAACGTGCCGTCCGTGAGCTGGCCGACGTGACCATGGAACTGGCCGGCGAATTTCTGCGTGTCGCGCACTTCGAAGCGCACGCCCTGCTCGTCGAGTTCGCCCGTATCGCCAACCTGGCCGCCACTTTCAGCGTAGAACGGCGTGCGGTCGAGGAACACGATTGCGTCGTCGCCCGCCTCCACCGCATCGACGGGGCGGCCATCCTTGAGCAGGGCGACCACTTCAAGGCCGCCCGCCGTCAAGGCGTCATAGATGAAATCGGTTGGCTTGAGTTGCGCGACCAGCTCCGCCGGCAGCGCCGTGCCCGATGCGAACTTGCCGGCCGCCCGCGCGGTTTCGCGCTGCTGCTGCATGGCAGCCTCAAAACCTGCCATATCCACCTGCAGGCCGCGTTCGCGCGCGATGTCGGCGGTGAGATCCACAGGAAATCCGTAGGTGTCATACAGGCGGAAGGCGTCCTGCCCCGGAATCACGCTGCCCGAGCGCCGCGTGACTTCTTCGAAAATGCGCATGCCGCTGTCAAGGGTCTCCGCGAAGCGCTCCTCCTCCGCCTTGAGCGCGCGTTCGACCAGATCACGCTTGCCTGACAGCACGGGATAGGCCTTGCCCATCACTTCGTCCAGCGTCGCCACGAGTTTGTGGAAGAACGATTCGCGCACGCCCAGCATCCAGCCGTGGCGCAATGCGCGGCGGATGATGCGGCGCAGGACGTAACCGCGGCCTTCGTTGGACGGCATCACGCCATCGACGACCAGGAAGGAACATGCGCGGATGTGATCGGCGATCACGCGCAGCGATTTGTTCTCGAGGTCGGCGGTATGCGTGTGCGTTGCCGCGGCCCGGATCAATGTCTGGAACAGGTCGATTTCATAATTGCTGTTGGTGTGCTGCAGCACCGCCGCCAGCCGCTCCAGGCCCATGCCGGTATCGACGCACGGCGCGGGCAGCGGCTGCAGGCTGCCGTCGGGTTGCCTGTCGAACTGCATGAAGACGAGGTTCCAGATTTCGATGTAGCGATCGCCGTCCTCGTCAGGGGAACCCGGCGGGCCGCCAGCATGTTGCGCGCCATGGTCGTAGAAGATTTCCGTGCAGGGACCGCACGGACCGGTGTCAGCCATCTGCCAGAAGTTGTCGCTGGCGTACGGCGCGCCCTTGTTGTCGCCGATGCGGATGATGCGTTCAACTGGCAGGCCGATCTGCCTGTGCCAGATGTCGAAAGCCTCGTCGTCCGTGTGATAGATGGTGACCAGCAGGCGCTCTTTAGGCAGCTTCCAGACCTCGGTGAGCAATTCCCAGGCCCAGGCGATGGCGTCCTGCTTGAAGTAGTCGCCGAACGACCAGTTGCCGAGCATCTCGAAGAAGGTGTGGTGGCGTGCGGTGTAGCCAACCTGGTCGAGGTCGTTGTGCTTGCCCCCCGCTCGCAGGCAGCGCTGCACGTCCGCGGCGCGCACATAACTGCGCTTCTCGGCGCCCAGGAAGACGTCCTTGAACTGCACCATGCCGGAATTGGTGAACAGCAACGTCGGATCGTTGCCAGGCACCAACGGTGCGGACGGCACCAGGGTATGGCCCTTGCCGCGGAAGAATTCGAGGAAATCGCTGCGGATTTCGGAAGTGGTTTTCATGAGGCCGGAAAGTGACGGGCAAGCAATCGTTCGCTGGGCCTCCAAGATGAGGGCACGGCGTGGAGCAGGCAACCCAATAGGGCAAGGTTAGCAGGCCGTGCAGCAAGGACGCGGTGGAAGCGGACGCCTGGGACGTTGCCCGGATAAGCGGAGCGCATCCCGGGCATTGGATCACCTGGTGAATCACCAGCGCGTCGCGCAGCTTTGCTCGAATAGGTACTGGCCTGATCGTCATTCCCGCCAAGGCTGGAGGCGCTTCACAACCGCCAAAACGCCAGCCAACCAGCGACTCCTAAGCGTCTAAAGCAAAGCCCCCTGGATTCAGGCGTTCGCGGATGACGAGCCAACGTTTCAACGTCCACGTTGCTCTCGCGCCGCCAGAGCGATCAGCCTTGCCTGGCGGCCTGCGTGGCAGCCCGCACGTGCTCGGAAGCAAAACCCCGCCGGTACAGGAAATCAGCCGCCTTCCGTTGTAAGCCGCGATCGCTGAAAACGTGCTCGCCGAAACGGCGACGCACGGCATCCCGGGCGTTCTCCACCCAATCGCCATCAAACGCATCAAGCGTGGTCCCCACCGCCTCACGATCCAACCCATGTGTGGCCAATTCCGCGCGGATCCGGATCGGGCCATAACCATTGCCCGCTCGGGCGCGGAGCAGACCTGCGGCGAAGCGTCCGTCGTCCTGCCAACCATTGCCAGCCAGCTTCTCAATGGCGGCCTGCGCGTCATCAGCTTCGATGCCACGCATGGCCAGCTTACGTGCCAGCTCTTTCTTGGAATGCTCGCGTCGTGACAGCAGGCCCAGCGCGCGCTGGACCGGCGTTAATTCCATTGCACGGCGGCGAGGCTTGCGGATGGTTTGCAAGAAATATCCGTAACTTACAGATCAGGCTTCCACATCTTCCGCTTCCGTCTCAACCTCGGCACGCGGCACCACGACCGGCTTCAATTTCTCGCGCAACGCCGCTTCCAGACGCGCCGCAACTTGGCGATTGTCTTTCAGGTACTGCCGTGCGTTTTCCTTGCCCTGCCCGATACGCTCGTCGCCATAGCTGTACCAGGCACCGGCTTTGTCGATCATCTTGTGCAGCACGCCAAGCTCGATGAGTTCGCCTTCGCGGCTGATGCCTTCGCCATAAAGGATTTCCGTGATGATCTGCTTGAAGGGCGGCGCCATCTTGTTCTTGACGACCTTGATGCGTGTTTCGTTTCCGATGATCTCGTCACCCTTCTTGACCGAACCGATGCGGCGGATGTCAAGGCGGACCGAGGCGTAGAACTTGAGGGCGTTGCCGCCGGTGGTCACCTCGGGACTCTGGCCGGGCATCATCTGGCCAATCTTCATGCGCAATTGGTTGATGAAGACGACCATGCAGTTGCTCCGCTTGATGTTGCCGGTGAGTTTGCGCAGCGCCTGGCTCATCAAGCGGGCTTGCAGGCCGGGCAGCTGGTCGCCCATCTCCCCTTCGATTTCCGCACG
>JBDSEX010000360.1:0-6487 GCA_039919835.1 Luteimonas sp. | reverse complement strand
GTACAGCGTCATGGTGATCGCCGGCGGCACCAGCGTCTGCCCCCAGATGCGCAGGATGCGCATGACTTCGCGGCGGACGAGCGTACCGAGGGCGACGAGGTTGAGGTTGCGCATCGATGCATGGCTCTGGCTTGGCTCCCTCCCCTCCGGATGGAGGGGTTCTTCGGCGCGCGAGGCAGTGCCTCGCAAACGCGCCTCATCACCCCCTCCATTCGGAGGGGAGGAGGGAAGCACAGTCACGCCGCCAACTCCCGTTTCGCCGCGGCTTCATCGCCAGTCAGCCGCACGAACAACTCCTCCAGCCGGTTCGACTTGGTCCGCATCGAACGCACGCGGATGCCGGCATCGTTCAACGCCGCGAACACGCGGTTGAGGTCCATCGCGCGCGGCATGTCGAGGTCGAGCGTGTGGTCGTCGGACGCGCTCATCGCTACGCCTTCGATCTGCGGCAACACGGTCGGCAACGCACCGTCGATGTCGAACAGGAATCCCTCCACGTCGAGCTTGGCCAGCAATGCGCGCATCGGACCCTGCTCGACGATGTGCCCGCGATCGATGATCGCAAGGTTGCGACAGAGGCTTTCGGCTTCTTCCAGGTAATGCGTGGTGAGGATGATGGTGGTGCCGGCCGCATTGATATCCTTCAGCGTCTTCCACATGCCGCGGCGGATTTCGATGTCGACGCCAGCGGTGGGCTCGTCGAGGATCAGCAGGCGCGGCCGCGTCATCATTGCGCGGGCGATCATCAACCGGCGCTTCATGCCACCGGACAGCGTGCGGCTCATGACGCTTTTCTTGTCCCACAACTGTGCGCGCTTGAGTTCTTCCTCCGCGCGCAGCATCGCGTCGGCGCGGGGCACGCCGTAGTAGCCGGCGTAGTTGACCAGGATGTCGAAAGGTTTTTCGAAGAAGTTGAAGTTCATTTCCTGCGGCACCAGTCCGATCAGCCGCATGGCGGCCTGGCGCTGCGTGTGCAGGTCGACGCCGAACACGTCCACGTCGCCCGAGGTCTTGTTGACCAGCGAACTGACGATACCGATCAATGTCGACTTGCCTGCGCCGTTCGGTCCGAGCAATGCATAGAAATCGCCGGGCATCACGTCCAGCGACACGCCCTTGAGCGCCTGCACGCCAGTGTCATAGGTCTTGCGCAGATCACGGACGGACAGTGCGGGCGTGGCAGTGGAAACGCTTGAATCTAGGCTCATTCGGCACCTTGTACCGCGGCTGGCGCGGCGGGGCCGGTAGTATAGGCGGGCTTCGGAGCGCGTCCCGGCAACGCTTCATCCCAGAAAAATCGACCATCGTGGCAATGAAACCTTCGTGGCTATAAAACACTTCCCGTTGAAACTCGTCGACCGACGCATGCTCGCGCCGTCTGTGGCCCACCTGAGCTTCGTCCGCGACGACGGGCTGCCCCTGGATTTCATTCCCGGCCAGTTCGTGCAGGTGCATTTCGAGTACGCCGACGGCACCGCGGCCAAGCGCAGCTATTCGCTCGCGACCATCCATGACCACGCGCTGGGGCCGGGCGAGGCGGTCGAGATCGCGGTGAGTTACGTCGCGGGCGGCGCGGCGACAGCGTTGTTCGAAGGCCTGCCCGAGGGCGGGCAGATCACCGCCAGCGGACCGTATGGCCGCTTCTGCCTGATGCCCGCCGATGCGAATCGGAGGTACCTGTTGATCGGCACCGGCACCGGCGTCACGCCGTATCGCGCGATGCTTCCATTGATCGAGCAGCAGATCCGCGAGCGCGGCATCGAGGTGGTCCTGCTGTTTGGCGCGCGCACGCCGGAAGAGTTGTTGTACGGCGACGAGTTCCGCGCGTTCGCCGATGCGCATTCAACGCACTTCCGGTTCGTGCCGTGCTTCTCGCGCGAATTGCCTGACCACCCGCACGCCGATGTGCGTCACGGTTACGTGCAGCAGTTCCTCGACGAGTTCGCCCCGCGCGCCGACACCGACATCGCTTACCTGTGCGGCAATCCGAACATGGTTGATGCGTGTTTCGAAGTGTTGAAGGGGCATGGCCTGCCAGTGCCGCAGGTCCGGCGCGAGAAATACGTCAGCAGCAAATAACAGCCGCCCGGGTGACAAGGAGACTTGACATCAGAAAGTTTGCGGGATAACTTGTCTGTCAAGCACCCTTGACAGAAGAATGCCGTGTCGCTGAAAACCAGAACGCTGCTTGCACTTGCCGGGCTGCTGCTGTTCGCAGCAGTGGTCCTGCCGCAAGTAGTGACCTTGTCGGATACCCTGCAGGGCCTGCTGTATGGCCTGGCTTGCGGCGCATTGCTGACGGCCTTGCTGCGGTGGCAGCTGCCCGCCGCGTACGAAGTCGCCTCCCCAGCCCTGCATCGCCGCTACCTGCGGGAGTTCCTGCCTCCCATGCTTGCGTATGTCGTGGTGCTGTTCCTGTCGCTGTGGCTGCTCAAGCGCATTGACGGGCCTTGGATTCTGCGCGGCGTAGTGGCGCTGCTGCCTGCGCTCCCGCTCGCGCTCGGCGTGCGCGCCATCGTGCGCTACATCCGCGATGCCGATGAAATGCAGCGCCGCATCGAGCTGGAGGCGGTCAGCATCGCCACCGCCTGCATTGCCATGTTGTACATGTCCGCCGGCTTCCTGCAGTTGGCCAAGGTAATCGACATCTCCGCCGGTGTGGCCATGATCTGGATGTTCCCCCTGATCTGCCTGGGCTACGGGTTGGCCAAGGTCGTCGTCAGCCGGCGGTATGGGTGATCGCATGCAAAGCCGCGTCCGCGAATTGCGTGAGCACCTTGGCTGGTCACAGGGCGAGCTGGCCGAACAGCTGGACGTCTCGCGGCAGACGATCAATGCGATCGAAACCGGCAAGTACGATCCCAGCCTGCCGTTGGCGTTCCGGATTGCGCAGCTGTTCGAGAAACCGATCGAAAAGATCTTCCTGTACACGGACCTTGCCTGAGCCGTCCTGGCACGCGGTCACATCTGCCTCGACGGCACGTCTTTCCTTCCAAACGCACACCACGGAAATTTTCAATCCATGTCCCGAAAAATCCGCGTCATCCTCGCCCTGCTGATCGTCCTCGGTTTGCTGGGCTACCGTTACTTGTCGCACCGCGTCGAAGGGGGGTCCGCGACTGGCGGACGCAGCGACGCGACTGCAGGCAAGACCCCGGCCGCACCTGCGACCAGGCTCGGTTCTCTCGCCTTCAAGGCGTGTTCGCTGGATTCACCGTTCGCCACCGAGGCGATCGAGGCGCAGTGCACGACCCTGCCCGTGGCGGAAAATCCCGCTGCGCCCGGCGGTCGCAAGATCGCGCTCAACATCGCGTGGCTGCCGGCGACCAATGACGCCGAAGTCGAGCCCGACCCCATCTTCTTCCTGGCCGGTGGGCCGGGACAGGCGGCGGTCGCGACCTATCCGCAACTCGATCCTGCGTTCAAGGAAGCACGCAAGCATCGCCACGTGATCCTGGTCGACCAGCGCGGTACCGGCGAATCCAACTCGCTCAATTGCAAGGCCGGCGACGACGACGCCACGCCCGCGCTGGCAGCGCAGCAGGCCAGGACCTGCCGCGACTCGCTTGGCAAGCGCGCCGACCTGCGCTTCTACACCACCACCGACGCGGTGCGCGACCTGGACACGGTGCGCAAGGCGATCGGGGCGGCCACCATCAACCTGGTCGGCGTGTCGTACGGCACCCGCGTCGCGCAGCAGTACGCGATGCGGCATCCGGCCACCACGCGCAGCATCGTGCTGGATTCGGTCGCGCCCAATGCCCTGTACCTCGGCGGCGTGTTCGCGCGCAATCTCGATGACGCGTTGGCGCTGCAGTTCGGCCGTTGCAGCAAGGACGCGGCGTGCAAGTCAAAGCTCGGCGATCCACGCACCCAGCTCGACACCCTGCTCGCGACGCTGCGAACCGATCCGCCGATGGTGTCGTATCGCGACGGCACTACCGGCGTGATGCGCGAGGAACGCCTGCAACCGGGGCACGTGATCGGACTGGTGCGCATGTATGCCTACATGCCGATGGCCGCATCGCTGCTACCGATCATGGTCGACGATGCCAACCGCGGCCATTACGAAGGCCTGATGGCGTTGTCGAAGATGCTGGCCTCGGAGCTGGAGGAGGCGATGGCGATGGGCATGCAGTTGTCGGTGCTGTGTACGGAGGATGGCGCGCAGTTGCGCGCCGGCGTCGAGGGCACGCCCTCGGACGGCGCAAACACGCTGCTCGGCAATGACCTGGTCGATTACCTCGCCGCGCAATGCTAGTCCTGGCCAAAGGGAGTTGCACCCGCCGATTTTCACGCACCGCTGGCAACCAAGGTGCCGGCGCTGGTGATGTCGGGTGAATACGATCCGGTCACGCCGCCGCGCTATGGCGACGATGTCGTCAAGCATCTGCCGAACGGACGCCACCTGACGCTGCGCGGCCAGGGCCACAACGTCATCGGCGCCGGCTGCATGCCGAAACTGTTCGCGCAATTCCTGGATACCGCCGACGCGAAAGCGCTGGACGCCAAATGCCTCGACACGCTGGCCTACGTGCCGCCGTTCACCAGCTTCAACGGATGGGAACCATGATTACTGCCGAGAACCTGCATAAAGCATTCAAGACCAAGGCCGGCCTGGTGAAGGCCGTCGATGGCGTCGGCTTCGAAGCGCGCGACGGTGAGATCACCGGCCTGCTCGGGCCGAACGGCGCTGGCAAGACCACCACGCTGCGCATGCTGTACACGTTGATGTCGCCGGACCAGGGTCGGGTGCTGGTGGACGGCATCGACCCGGCCATCGATGCCGCGGCGGTGCGGCGCGCGCTCGGCGTGTTGCCCGATGCGCGCGGCGTGTACAAGCGGCTGACGGCGCGCGAGAACATCACCTACTTCGGCGAGCTCCACGGCCTGTCGAAAGCGCAGATCACCGAGCGCACGCGGGTGCTGGCCGACGCGTTGCAGATGGAAGACTTCCTGGACCGGCAGACCGAAGGCTTCTCGCAAGGCCAGCGCACCAAGACCGCCATCGCGCGCGCGCTGGTGCACAACCCGAAGAACGTGATCCTCGACGAACCCACCAACGGCCTCGACGTGATGACGACGCGCGGCCTGCGCGGGTTCCTCAAACAGCTGCGCGATGAAGGCCGCTGCGTGATTTTCTCCAGCCACATCATGCAGGAGGTGGCGGCATTGTGTGACCGCATCGTCGTGATCGCGCAAGGCCGCGTGGTCGCGCACGGCACGCCGGACGAGGTGCGCCAGCAGACCGGGGAACAGAACCTCGAGGACGCCTTCGTCAAGGCCATCGGATCGGAAGAAGGACTGCACGCATGAACGCCATGATCACGGTGATGCTGAAGGAACTGCGCGACCTCTCGCGCGATCGCCGCACGCTGGCGCTGGCGTTGTTGCTGGGGCCGCTGCTGTATCCGGCGCTGATGCTCGGCATCGGCAAGCTGGTGGAGATGCGTGCAGCCACGCAACTGGAAAAACCGCTGGAGGTGTCGATCGTCGGCGCGCAGCACGCACCGAACCTGGTTGCGTACCTCGCCAGCCAGGGCATCCGTTCGAAAAAGCTTCCGGACGATCTCGACGCTGCCATCCGCAGCCAGAGTGAAGACGTTGCGCTGGTCATCGACAAGGACTTCGCCGCCCAGTGGCGCAAGGGCGATCCTGCAAGGATCGACATCGTCCAGGATTCGACGCGACGCGACGCGGAAATCCCCGTCGCGCGAATTCGCGCCGCATTGCAGGGCTATTCGCAACAGATGGGTGCACTGCGTCTGCTCGCGCGCGGCATCAATCCGTCGGTCACTCGGCCGCTCAACATCGGCAGCCGCGACCTCGCCACCGCCGAAGCCAAGCGCGGCATGCTGCTGTCCTTCATCCTGCCGGTATTGCTGCTGCTCACCGCGTTCATCGGTGGCGCGTACCTGATCATGGATGCGACCGCAGGCGAACGCGAACGCCAATCGCTGGAGCCGCTGTTGGCGACGCCGGCGTCGCGCAGTGCCATCGTCAGCGGCAAGATCGCGGCCGCCTGCGTGATCGGGTTGCTGACGTTGTTGCTGACCCTGCTGTCGTTCAAGCTCAGCGCGCAGATCAGCACCGGCATGTCGCGGCAGCTCGATGTCAGTTTCCTGGCGATCGGCAAGATGCTGCTGATCCTGGTGCCGATGCTGCTGATCGGCACCGCGTTGCTGAGCTTCCTCGCCGCCGCGGCCAAGAGCATGAAGGAAGCGCAGAGCCATATGACCTGGCTGATGCTGCTGCCGATGCTGCCGGGCTATGTGCTGATGGCCAATCCGGTCAAGGACAAGTTGTGGCAGTTGCTGGTGCCATTCCTTGCGCAGAACCAGATGCTGCTGAAGGTGATCCGCGGCGAAGCCATCAGCATGACGCAATGGAGCGTGTACCTGGCCGCGGCGCTTGGTTTGGCGGCGTTGTTGTGGCTGGCGGCGGTGTGGCGCTACGGGCAGGAGAAGCTGGCAATTTCCGCATAGGC
>JBDSEX010000341.1:0-3062 GCA_039919835.1 Luteimonas sp. | reverse complement strand
CGCAAGCTGCCGTGATTGAAATTCTGCGGAACAGAAGTCACGCTTGACGCTGTTTTCAAGAAGGGCATCCGGGCTTGGTCAGCGAAACGACATCGCATCCGCCCACTGCGCTGACATGGCGGCAACTGCTGCTGGTGCATGCGTTGCGTGTCGCGGCAGCGTCGCAAGCGATTGGCATGGTGGTACTGCATGCTGCCTGGATCCTGTTGCTGATATTGGCGATGACCCAAGGCGCGCCAGGCAGTGGTGAGGGCGCCACGGGGCGCGTGTTGATGGATGCGTTTCGCTGGCTCGGCGGCGTGGATGCCACGGGGCGCGGCGGCATGGCGGAAGTGATGACGGTCTGGGCCAAGTTGGCGGTGGTGGTTTATCTGGTCGGACTCGCGCTCGCGCATCTGCGCGGCCCGCGCTCGCGATGGCCGGTGCTGCGAACGTCCTTGCTGTCCGCAGCAGTCGCCTTCGCGGGATTCGGCGTTGCCATGGCGATGCTTGGCCCAGCGTCGAATGGGTCGATCTCGTGGTTTTTGTTCGCGATGACTTTCGCCACGTTCCTCGCAACTGCATGGGCGATGGCTGCCACCCGATTCACGGACAGGTTGATCGGATCGATTGGCGATCGTACGCGGCTCGTTGCACGCTGAGGTCGGGCCATGCCGGTTGCTCCGCTCACGCTTCCTGCCGAACAACGTGCCGCCCTCCACGCTGCGTACGCCATCCCTCCGCGCGCTTACCACAACGTCCACCATGTCGAGGCAGTGCTTGGGCATTACGACGCTGTCGCGGGCGGGCCGGGCTGGAACCAGCCGTGCGAGGCGTATCTGGCGGTGCTGTACCACGATGCGATCTACGACGTGGGACGCAGCGACAACGAGGCGCGGTCCGCCGAACTGGCTGGCGTGCATGTGGCGAGATGGCTGCGCGATTCCGGGATCGATGTGGGCGTCGTCAAGCGATTGATCAATCTCACCGCGCATCATGGCAAGTGGTCGCCATCGGATTTCGCTGGTGACGGGCGCGCGCCGGATACCACGCACTTCCTCGATTGCGACATGGCCATCCTTGGCGCGGAACCCGATGAATTCGATGCCTACGACCGCGGCATCGCCGCTGAATATCGCGGGAGTGTGCCAGGCTTCCTGTTCAATGCCAGCCGGCGCCGTTTCCTGAAGCAGCTGCTGGCGCGCGATCGGATCTTCGTCAGTGATTTCTTCCACGACCGGTACGATGCATCGGCGCGCAACAACCTGCGCAGGGCGGTCACCACCAAGCGTTGACCGGTATGCGACCAGGCGTGCGCGGGCCGACTGCCGCATTGATGCCTGCTCCATGTCGACGACCGTTTTGTCGATCCTGTCGGTTGCTGCGGATGCCGCTGACCGCCATGGACCGTGCGGGCGTCTGCGCATCGCACGGACAGCAAGGCGAAGCACACCGTGGCGAGTCACCCGCGAGCGGTCGGGGTGACGTCATGCGCAGAGCCCGGGTACATTGACTCGCCCAGACGCCGTGATCGCGTGACAATGCGGGACATCCGCTGGATGGGTGCCATGGGCAACACCGAGACACACCGCACCGCCACCATCGGTATCGACCCCAAGCCCCTGCCGCCGCCTGCACCCGCTCCCGGCGCGTGCTGCGGCGAAGGCTGCGCCCATTGCGTGCTGGATCTCCATGACGCGGCGATGGAACAGTACGAGTCAGACCTTGCTGCATGGCACGCAAGGCAAGCGCGGGCCTGATCGCGGCCGCAACACTATCGTCATGCACCCGACATACCGTCCACGGCATGGACATCCTGATGTTGTCGGACGTGTACTTCCCGCGTGTCAATGGCGTGTCGTCATCGATCCGCACCTGCGCTCGCGCGCTGGTTGCAATGGGCCACCGCGTCACCCTGGTTGCGCCGGACTATGGACCAGAGCATGGGCAGGCAGGCCACGATGACGCATTTGAAGTCATCCGCCTGCCGTCACGGACCATCTTCTTCGATCCTGAAGACCGGTTGATCCGGTTCTCTGCATTGCGTTCCGTGCTGCCAGGGCTGGCTGCGCGGCACTGGGACGTGATCCACATCCACACGCCGTTCCAGGCGCACACGCTGGGCGTACGGCTCGCCAGACGCATTGGGCGTCCGACCGTGGAGTCGTATCACACCTATTTCGAGCAATACGTCGCCCATTACCTGCCGTGGCTTCCATCGCCCCTGCTGCGGCTGTTCGCGCGTCGTGTCTCGCGCAAGCTGTGCC
Organism: Luteimonas sp.; assembly: GCA_039919835.1. Lineage (GTDB taxonomy): Bacteria > Pseudomonadota > Gammaproteobacteria > Xanthomonadales > Xanthomonadaceae > JALYOU01. The sequence continues at coordinate 816 of JBDSEX010000341.1, read as the reverse complement.
ACGACATCGATCACCTGATCGTGCCGAGCAGGCAGATGGTGGACGTGCTCGATGGGTACGGCATCAACACGCCATCGACCGTGCTGCCGACTGGATTGGCACTGGACGAATTCGCCGGTGGCGATGGCACTTCGTTCCGCGCACGGCACGGTATCGAAGCGTCTCGCCCGACGCTGGTGACCGTCAGTCGCCTGGCGATGGAGAAGAAGATCGACTTCCTGTTGCATGTCGCGCATCGACTTGTAGCCGAGTTTCCCGCGCTGTTGTTCATCATCGCGGGGGAGGGGCCCGACGCCGGCCGCCTGAAGAAGCTCAGCGAAAAACTCGGCCTGAAGGACAACGTGCGTTTCTTCGGCAACCTTGATCGGCGCACGACTTTGCTCGACTGCTACAAGGCGGGCGATGTCTTCGTGTTTGCCTCGCCGACCGAAACGCAGGGACTGGTGCTGATCGAGGCGATGGCGCTGGCCGTGCCGATCGTGTCGACGGCGGTCATGGGCACGGCAACCGTGTTGCGTGATGCATCCAGCGCCGTGATCGCTTCGGAAGACGTGGATGCGTTCACCGATGCGGTCGCGCAGGTGCTGCGTGATCCCATCAAGCGCATGGCATTGGCAGCCGCAGGTCCGCGGGATGCGCAGGTTTGGAGTGTCGATGTGTTGATGCACAAGACCGAGGCGCTCTACTCGCGATTGGCAGCAGCGACGCCTGCGTCCCTACCCGGGCTGTCCATGACAAAAGCTGCGCAAACGGGCGATTGAATGTGTTCCCGGAGGTCAGCCGTGTTTTCTGCGCAGGTGCGACGGTGCGGGCCCC
>JBDSEX010000335.1:0-4294 GCA_039919835.1 Luteimonas sp. | reverse complement strand
CGAGCCGCGCTTGTGCGATTGATTCCTGTGCATTCGCCACGGAGCGAGACTTCCGGCGAAACGAGTCAATGCGCTCGTTATGCCACAGGGCCGTTCCTCGCCATTCTGATAACAGCCACGGACGGCTGCCAATTGGATGCGTTGCTGGATGCATTCAACTTACAACACGCGGAAGGTCCGCCGCGTGTTGGCTTTTTCAGGCTCGACTCCGGAAAGCGGACATCGCCAGGTGCATCGAGAGGTGACTGGCCAGTTTTCCTGCGAATTCCGTCTTTATCCCGGCGAATCATGCGTAATGCATGCCACGCAGGTGACCCAGGCTTCCCCGCAACCCTTGGTGTCGCGAGCCTCCCGCTTCGATGGTCACTGCTGTCCACCCCCCCGGGCAGCAAGGGCCATCGAAGCAACTTTACCCAAGCCACGCAGTAAAACGGCGTGGCCTCCCCATCGTCGCCGGCAAGACAGCTTCTCACCGGCAGATGCTTCGCAATGCTTGCCCCGCGGTATAGGATCGCTCAACCGCCGGGTCTGGAATGCCCTTCGGCAAAGGATCCGGGAGGGGCGTGACCGATGGAGAAGTCTCGGAACGAGATCGCGACGACGCTCGATGCGATCAGCCGCGGCGATGCGGTGGCACGGCACGAACTGACCGCGGATATCTACAACCAGCTCCGCATCATCGCGCGCCACCGTTTGGGCGGACGGCAGCGCACCAATCTCGACACCACCATATTGGTGCACGAGGCGTACCTGAAAATCGCGGGTGCCCAGGGTGGCGACGTTCGCCAGAGGGCTAGTTTCTTCGCGCTGGCGTCCAAGACCATGCGCAACCTGCTGATCGATTACCTGCGCGAGCGCAACGCCGCCAAGCGCGGGGGCGGCATTATTTTCCTGACTCTCGAACCTGACCGCGATGCCGGCGTCGAAAGCACACAGATCGATGTGCTGGCAGTCGAAAGCGCCTTGCAGGCGCTGGGGGAGATCGACCCGCGGCTGGTCGAGATCGTGGAATGCCGGTTCTTCGCGGGGATGGATTACGACGAAATCGGACTCGTGCATGGGATCAGCGAGCGCACCGTGCGGCGCGAATGGAGGCGCGCGCGCGCATTTTTGCGTGCGCACCTGGACGACAGCCCGCAGTGAACGAACGCATTGACCGTTGGCGCCGGGTTTCTGACCTGTTCGACCGGGTCGTGGACATGGATCGGGAACAGCGTGCGAACGCGCTCGCTGTGGAGTGCGCGGACGACCCTTCGTTGCGCATCGAGGTGGAAAAGCTGTTGCATGCGGACGGGCTGACCAATCCGCTCGACCACGATATCGCCGGACACGCCAGCGCCATGCTGCTAGCTGGCGATGCGGAAGCGATGCACGGGGAATTGTTTGGGCCGTATCGCATCATCAAGTTGCTGGGCCAGGGCGGCATGGGTCGCGTCTACCTCGCCCAACGCGAAGGTGACGACTTTGCGCAGACCGTCGCATTGAAGCTGGTCGGCGGCGTCGGCAGCGCGAATATCGACGCGGCTCGCCGGAGATTCGTCGAGGAGCGCCGCATCCTTGCCCGGCTGGAACATCCCCATATCGCGCGCCTGCTGGATGGCGGGGTCGGTCGCGACTCCCAGCCCTGGTTTGCGATGGAGTACGTGGAGGGCGCGCCGCTGACCGAGTGGTGCGATGCGCGCAAGCTTGGTATCGATGCCCGCCTGGAGCTGTTTGCCAAGATCTGCGACGCGGTCGATCACGCGCACCGCTTTCTCATCGTCCACCGCGACCTGAAACCTGGAAACCTCCTGGTCGACGGACGTGGCGACCCGAAGGTGCTGGACTTCGGCATCGCCAAGCTGCTCGATGACGAGGGCCACCATCCGGGTGAGGCGTCGACCATCCTCATGACGCCTGACTACGCCGCTCCGGAACAGATGCGCGGTGGGCAGATCAGTACAGCGACCGACGCCTATTCACTCGGCGCGGTGTTGTTCGAGTTGATCACGGGCCAGCGTCCTTTCAGCGACCCACTCGCATCGCGAGATCCGCCTTCCGCGTCCCGGGCGGTCACCCAGAACCGCACAGCACTTACCCAACGCGCGGCGGCGTGCAGCACGACGCCGCATGCCCTGCGCAAGACCCTGCGTGGCGACATCGACCGCATCGTGCGCACGGCGCTGGATCCTGATCCCGCACGTCGTTACGGATCGGTGGCGAAACTGGCCGACGATCTGCGCGCGGTGGCGTCCAGGCAACCGATCAGCCTGCGCAGCGATCGTGCCTATCGAGCCGGCATTTTCCTGCGCCGCAACCGCTGGGGCGTTGCCGCGGCAAGCATCGCCATCGTGGGTTTGATCGCGACGACAGGCTGGGCGCTATGGCAAACGCAGCAGACAGCAAAGCGCGCACGCGAAGCTGCGCAGCAGGCGCGTATCGCGACGCAGGAATCACGCACGGCCATCAGCGTCAAGAACCTGGTCGCAGGGCTGCTCGGCTCCGCGGCGCCGGAGGTGGCGCTCGGGCGGCAACTGACGGTGAAGGACGTGCTCGATGCAAGCCGGCAGACCATGCGTGCGACGCTACAGGGAGAACCCGCGGTTGCGGTCGAACTTCTCACCGTCATGGCGCGCAGCTACACCGCGCTCGAGGACCACGCCAGTGCGCATGCGCTGTTGGACCAGGCAATGGCGATGGCGCCGAAGGTCAACGCGGAGCGGCGGGTCGCCCTGCACACCGCCCGCGCTGAACTTGCAATGGAGGAAAGTGACGTCCCCACCATGCAGGCGGCCACCACGACATTGCGGCAGTTGTTGCCGAACGTACGCGATCCGGCCCTGAGAATTGATGCACGGCTGGTGATGGGCGAAGCGGAACTGCACCAGGAGCGCGGCAGCTTGGCCGATACACTCACGCTGCTGAAAGAGGTGCGCGCCACATTTCCGCCCGGCGATATCCGTCGCGTAAAAGCAGCGTCAATGGTTGCCAGCACCTACCTCAAACCCGGCGCTGCACTACAGGACGTCCAGGCTGCCATGGTGCTCCTGGAGAACTCGCTAGCCGAAGCGCAACTCCATCAACCAGCGCGTCATCCGGATGTCATGGATCTGCGCGAACAACTGGCCACCACCTACACGAATCAAACTCATTTTGCGAAAGCCCTGGCGCTCTACCGGGTCATTCGCGATGACACGATTGCCGTACATGGCAACGGCAGCGTCCAAGTCGCGCTCGTCGAGGCGCAGTTGAGTCGCGTCGAGATGTACCTTGGTCATTTCGCTGCGACGCGGCAGCACGCCGAGCGCGCATTGCGCATCTATACGACCAATCCGTCGACCGACCCCATGGACAGGTCGGCAACGAAAATGCTGCTAGGACAGGCTGCGGAGATACAGCAAAAATATGCTGAGGCGCAGCATTGGTATGAAGAGTCAAACAAGGATTTCGAAGCCGCGTCTCCTGCAATGGCACAAAGCATGCCTTTCCTGCAGCTCAATGTGGCACGAATGATGGTTAGGCAAGGAAACATGGCGGAGGCAGCTGCGATATTCGACAGGGTGCTTGCCGCCGCACCCCCAGGCAGTCTTGCACAAGCCGCAGTCTGGACTTCACAGGGTGAGATGGAAAGGGTTGTGGGCAATTCCGCAAAAGCGATGGCCTTGCACAGACGAGCCGTCTCACTGTTGAAGGATAACTTGCAAGGATTTTCCTATTTGCCCCTCGCCCAACTTCAGTTGGCCAAGGATGAGCAAGCGCTGCAGCAATTCAGTGGGAGCGAATCGACACTGAGAACACTCGTCAACAGGCTTGATAGGAAATTCATTCATTCGAAACCCGAACTGACGGAAGCGTATTTCCTGCTCGGCCAGTTGCTGGCAAGTCGTGACAACACGTCAGTCGAAGCACGGGCCATGCTGGGCCGCTGCGTGGGATTACGCACACAGCTCTACGGTGTTGCCGATGCGAGGACGCGTGAGGCGCAAACTGCACTTGCCGCGTTGACGGCTCAAAGCCGGTCTTGAGTATCAACAAGCTCCTAACGCCTCAATCGCCGTAGGAAACGCGGCCACATTTTTCGTGATTTCCGTCTTGAAGGGGCCAGTTCGATTTGGCGAAACACGACACCCCTCCCTCATGACCAGGAAATCGAAATGAACAAGCAATTGATCTGCGCGGCTGCGCTTCTGCTTACTTTGGGCGCCGGAAACGTCTCCGCGTCCGGCCAGCCGAGTCCTCCGGATCGGCCAATCACTTCACAGCCGGGTGGCACGCACGGCGACTCCGATGGTGAGTGCGAGCACATCGGAAGCAA
>JBDSEX010000124.1:0-3920 GCA_039919835.1 Luteimonas sp. | reverse complement strand
GAAACAGACACCGCCATGCCGCTGCTGCTGATTCCACTCCTGATCGCTGGTTTCGTCGCAGTCTGGGCGTTATTGCTGCCGCTCGCCCTGCTACAACGCTATCGTCGTGGCAAGGCCCGGCGGCGTGCGCAAGGGTGGATGGTGAAGGGCAACGCGGCGCTGCTGGCATTGTCGGTGTGTTTGTTCGTTTTCAGTGCGTGGATCGGCTCCCGCTGGATCGATGCCGCGTTGTGGTACGCCTGCATCGGCTTGGGCATGGGCGTGGTCATCGGCGTGGCAGGGCTTTGGCTGAGCCGTTTCGAAGTCACGGAACAGGGCTTGTATTACACGCCGAACCGCTGGCTCGTGCTCACCCTCACGACCCTGGTCGCCGCGCGCATCGCATTGGGTCTCTGGCAACTGTGGCGACGCTGGCACGCCAGTGACGCAGCCGGATGGCAACTGCTCAACGACCACGCAAGCCTGTTCGCACTGGGTGGCCTTCTGCTGGGCTATTACCTGGCTTACACCTTTGGACTGCGTGGCAGGATCGCGCGCCTGCGGCGTTGATCGTCGCACCGTCGTGGATGGCCTGTCGTGGCTCCCGGTTGCGTTGGAAGTCGTGTCCCCCAACCGGAGCACCCGCATGCAACCCAACCTGTTTCGCAATCTCGCCTGCACCACGCTTGCCGCTGCACTCATTTCGCTCGGCGTCTACGCACAGCGATCGGAAGACCAGAATGCGGATGTCCTGGAACGCTCGTCGCCGGACATCCTGCCTGCTCCCGCACAGCGTCGGCTGTCGTTGACCGCCAAGGCTGCATCCGTTCGCGGCAATGCGTTGGCGCCCACGCTGGAAGATGTCGGCGATGTCGATTCGTTTGGCCGCAACGTCAAATGGCTGGGCGTGGCGAACGCCTTCGTGTTCCTGGAACCCACCTGCGACGACCCTGAGGCCGATTGCCAGGTGCTGGCGCCATCACCCGCGGTCACCTCGTTCAATTTCATGGATACGGCCAGCATCAAGCTGCCTAAGAAATCCGCGCATTCGCTGCTGTGTTACTGGTTTTCGCCCGCGTTGACGATCAATTACCACAACCAGACCGCCACGCGTGCCATCGCGCGACTGCGTTACACGCCAACGCTGACGGTCGAAAACGACGTCCTGGACGATCCCGCGCTGATCGATCCGACCACCGGCCTGCCATTTGGCGGAAGTCTGCTCACCAGCATGACGTCATCGGAACGCCTCGATACGCCATTGGAAGCGGGTGTCCAATACAGCCAGCGGACCCGCGACTCGGCGGTGTGCATTGCCGGTTTCCTCACCCGCCGCGCACTCGTCGAGACCTATGGCTTGACCGAAGCGAAGGCGAACGAGTTCTTCAACAAGGAAACCACCGTGCGCCTGAACATCCAGAATGGCAGCGCACAACACATCTCGTTTGCCTCACTCGTGTTCGGCCTGCGCATCGTCGGCGACTGACCGCGGACCGCCGCTTGAGCGACGCCATGGCTTGACGCCTGGCGTCCCGGTCGCGCATGACGCGGAATTCGTCACTTCGTCGTACCACGGTAGAGCCCGCAAGCAGTGGGCTGGAGCCGGTGTGCCCCAACATGACCCGGACGCGTTCGCCTGACATTGCGACGCATCTCACCCCGATCGCCCGTCGATGCGCGATGGTGAACTCGAAACACACTGCAGCCGACGGAACGGGGCAGAGGTGCGGATCGTCGAAGCCCTATCCACCGGGACCTGCAAGCAACACGTCCAGCGCCTTCGTGCCGCGCCGCTGACGGTAGGCCAGGGGTGCCCGCGGCCACACGATGCGCGCTACGCGCGCCGGGGTGCAGTGCAGGTCGTCGTCATGACAAAGGTCACGCCGCCGACCGGCACACGACACCGGGCTGGTGCCCGGCCATGATGCTGCATCCAAGGAGAATCGAAATGCATGTCAAGGCGCTGGCTACAATCCTTTTGGTCCCTCTGGTGCTGGCGTCCGCCGGCGCGCACGCGCGTGAGATCAGCTGCAACGTGGAAAGCGACTACGACTTCGCGCTGACCGACCGCAGCGTCATCCTCACCCGCGACTCCGGGACGCCTCAGACCATCCTGATGCGGCAGGGCAAGCTGTTCGTCGACGGCAAGTGGGTCGCTCTCAACGCGGCGGACAGCAACCGCATCAGCGCTTACGAGCGCGACGCCCGCGGCGTGATGCCGCTGGCGCAGCAGGTCGGTCGTGATGCCGCCGACATCGCCTTCACCACGCTGGGCGAAGTGGCGGCCGGGTTCAGCAGCAATCCCGCGCAGACCCGCGCCAGGCTCGCCAAGGCGCGCGTGCAACTGGATGCGCGGCTGGCGCGTTCGGTCAACGCAAACCATTTCAATGGCGACGATCTTGGCGAAGGCATCGGCGCGGCGGTCAAGGACGCGTTGCCGACGGTGATGGGTGACATCGTCGGCGGCGCCATCCGCGCCGCCTTCGGTGGCGACGTCGCGCAGCTCAAGCGCATGGAAAACATGGACAAGCTGATCGAAGCACGCGTCGAACCGCGCGCCAAGGCGCTGGAGCGCAATGCCGAATTGCTGTGCAACAAGATGGAATCGCTGGATCGGATCGACAACGCGCTGGAGTACCGCATCGACGGCAAGCCGCTGGATTTGCTTGAAGTACGTCCTGACATCAAGCGCGACCGGAAGGACTGAGGTCGAATCGGATGCGCATTTGAAAACCGGGGTTTCGATCCGGGTGCCAGCATTACCGCGGCGTCGGGCAGCTGCAGCGCCTAGAGGCGTTGCGCATTGCAGGTTGGCTGCCTCAAACAAATCAGACCGATCCAGGCCTCTGGCATCATCATGCCAAGTGGGAACCCGGTTCTGGGAGTAGCAAATGAAAACGCTTGAACAGGGCCAGGGTACGTTCGTTGATGCAAAAGTAGATGTGAAGGTCAGGATGTCCGCCTTGTGGGCAGGGGTCATGTTCTGCTACGTGTACGGGGATTATTTCGGCCTCTATGTGCCTGGCAAAATCACGGAAATGGCGGCTGGAAACATCGGGCCCCTGGGCGCGGCAACGCAGGGTGTGCTCGTGGGGGTCGCCGCGATGATGGCGATTCCGAGCATCATGGTGTTCTTGACGCTGGTGTTGAAAGCCAGTGTGAATCGCTGGCTGAACATCGTTCTCGGCACTGTCTACACGGCCATCATCCTCATGACGATGCCGGGTGCGTGGACGTTCTATGTGTTCCTTGGAGTTGTGGAGGCTGTGCTGACGGCTTTGATTGTCTGGCATGCATGGCATTGGCCTCGTGCAAAGGAACAGCATGACCACACTTGAAGCGCGTGGTACCAACAAGGCGGCCGCGAGAACCGCAGGCGCGTTGTATCTGATCGTCGTGGTCACCGGCATCTTCAGCCTCGCCTATGTCCCATCGCAGGTCATCGGACACGGCGATGCGGCGACGACGGTGCGCAATATCATGGCTTCCGAGTGGCTGTTCCGGCTCGGCATCGTGGCGGGCTTGATCTGCTACACGACCTTCCTGTTGCTGCCTTTCGCTTTGTACAAGCTGCTCAGCCCGGTTGGCAAACACGCCGCCGCGCTCATGGTGGCGCTCGCCGTGGTGAGCGTCCCGATCTCCTTCGTCAACATGCTCAACAAGCTCGACATCCTGTCGCTCCTGGGTGGAGTCGGGTACCTGCAGGCATTCACCGCGGACCAGTTGCATGCCCAGGTGATGCTGTCGCTCGATGCGTACAGCAACGGATTGCTCGTCTTGAAGATCTTCTGGGGACTCTGGTTGCTGCCGTTCGGGTATCTTGTTTTCAAGTCCGGCGTCCTCCCGAGGGTACTGGGCATCCTGCTCATGCTGGGATGCTTCGGCTAGTCCTTGGCGCACAAGCAGTTGCTCGAGATCCGGCGCCTGATGCGTGACGGCAC
>JBDSEX010000190.1:0-3666 GCA_039919835.1 Luteimonas sp. | reverse complement strand
GGTGCTAGCGTTGCCCCCGGGACCACTGACCGGCGCCGCCATGATCAACACCGCAGATATCCTCCAGGCGAAAATCCTGGTGGTCGACGACGACCGCGACAGTGCGACGACGCTGGTCATGGCGCTGCAGGCTGCAGGCTATGCCAACGTGACCGCGAGCAGCGAACCGACGACCGTTTACGGCTTGCATCGCGACAACCTTTACGACCTGATCCTGCTGGACCTGCAGATGCCCGGCATGGACGGGTTCCAGGTGATGGAAGGGCTTAAGGAATTCGAACGCGAAGGCTACCTGCCAGTCCTGGCGATCACCGGCGAGCCCGGCCACAAGGTCAGCGCGCTCAAGCTCGGCGCCAAGGATTTCCTGCGCAAGCCGGTGGATATCGACGAGCTGCTGGTGCGCGTGCACAACATGATCGAAGTCCGGCTGCTGTATTCCGAGCTGGCAGCGGCGTCGCTGACGCCGCGCTGACGCACGCATGCGTTGCTGAAGCGGCGATGCGATGACCGCGCGCTTCAACACTTCCAGCAGAGACAGGCCGCCACATGCACATCGGTGCGTTCTTCGTCGAGCTTGGCAACCGCTTCGCAGCCTTGCCGGCGGGCTGGGCGATGGCCTGGAGCTTGGTGTTTTTCGCGACGCTCTACCTTGTGCTGTGCGGCGGCAACTGGTTGTTGACCACGCGCGTCCTGCCAGGGCTGCGCATCGGCCACCGCATCGACCTGCGTCCGCTGCGAAAAGGGCAGCTGCGCGACGAAATGCTGCTCTCTGTTATCTCGATCCTGGTCTTCGGCATCGGCGGCGTCCTGCCATGGTGGTTCCTGCAGCAGGGCTGGGCGCGGCTGGCGCATGACGCCGGGCCGTTGCGCATCGCGCTCGAAATGGGCGTGCTGCTGGTTTGGAACGACATCCACTTCTATCTCAACCACCGCCTGCTGCATACGCGGCCGCTGCGCCGCTTTCACCAGCAGCACCATCGTTCACTGGTGACGACGCCGTTCGCGACCTACAGCTTCCATCCTCTGGAAGCGATTCTGCTGGGCAACGTGATCCTGCTGCCGATGCTGCTGCACGATTTCAGTTTCATGGCATTGCTGTCGCTGCCGCTCTTCAGCCTGCTGCTCAACAACCTCGGCCACGGCAACTACGACTATCTGCCGTCGATCGGCGACAACCACTGGCTCGCCGCCAGCCGGCGACACCACCTGCACCACGCGTGTTACCACGGCAACTACGGGTTCCTGTTCAACTTCATGGATGGCTGGTGCGGCACGCGGTTGCCGGCGGATGCTGCAAGCCGGTCGAAGAGGGTGGACTGACGCTACACATCGGGTCCGATTCGGCAGGACGTTGCAAACGGCCGGCGCATGACGCGATCCCTGTACCTGAGTCCCGGGCAAGCCTGAATTGTTCACGTCAAGCATGCACCACGCACACATTTTGTTTACGCCCCTACGCACAGGCTGCGACCTCGGCATTGGTGCCGACTTTCAACATCAGGAGCAGGCAAATGAGCAACAACGAGAATCGTGACGCGAACAGGGATCCGATCAGCGGCGCTCCCGGAGCACATCCGGTTGGTACAGCAGCTGGCGGCACGGGTGGAGCCCTGGCCGGAGCGGCGATTGGTTCGGTTGCCGGCCCAATCGGTACCGTTGTCGGTGGCGCGATTGGCGCCGTGGTCGGTGGCCTGGCGGGCAAGGCTGCGGGCGAAGCGGTCAATCCGACCGTGGAAGACGCGTACTGGCGCGATACCTATGCCAACGAGTCCTACTACAAGAAAGACTACACCTACGACGACTATTCGCCGGCCTATCGCATGGGCTACGAGAACCGTGACAAGTACGCGGGCCGTACCTTCGACGACGCACAGAACGAACTCGCGGCGGACTGGGAACGCACCAAGGGCAAGTCGCGCATGGAATGGAACGATGCCAAGCACGCGACGAAAGCAGCGTGGCACCGCGTTGAACGCGCGATGCCCGGTGATGCGGACGGCGATGGCCGCTAAGGCGATTGTCTGATGCTACAAGGAGGGCCTCGCATCGAGGCCCTTTTTTTTGACGATCCAGTTCGGGTTGTCGTGACGAAATCCAGGAGCAGCGGGCAATGAGCGGACCGGACATCGTCGGATGGATCGCATCGGCCATCCTGATGGCGACACTGGTGCGGCAGATCTACACCCAGTGGAAGGATCCAGATCCGAGTGGCGTGTCGATGTGGCTGTTCGTGGGCCAGATCACCGCGTCGATCGGGTTCATCGCCTACAGCTGGATGCTGAAGAACTGGGTATTCATCGTCACCAATTCGATCATCCTGCTGACCGCGTTGATCGGTCAGTGGGTGATGTGGCGAAAACATGAAAAGTCGTGACGTGGTCTGGCCGTCCGTCCCCCGCCTTATGTCGTTCTCCCCACCGAATGTTGCGACGCTCTTGTGGACCTGGCCGGCGAGAGGGGCCTGCAAGATTGCCTGCAGGTGATCGCCCGATCCATCCCGGCTGGTGAACTGCGGCATCGACGCGTAGGCGCGCCGTCACGGTTTTTCAGCGGGTCACGTCAATGTGCCTGCACCAGGGCCCGGGATGAACCTGCGCCACGACGTCGACACGGAACTCTGCCAAACACTTCTACACTAGCCCCATGACGCTTGCTTCCCGATCTTGCATTCCACTGGTGCTGTTGCTGCTTGCGGCGCCGGCCACCGTTGACGCGCGCACGGTCTATCGCTGTGTGCACAAAGGCACGGTCAGCCTCGCTACCGCACCTGAGCCGGGCTCGAAATGCGAAGCGAAACAGATCGACGACAACGCCGCCAAGGTGCCGAACCTGTGGGGCCAGCTCGGCGTGATCAATGGCACCCTGTATGAGCGTGAGCAGGACGGCAAGACCGTCTACAGCACGCGCAATCTTCCAGGGTCCAGGAAGGTGCTGGCCTTCACCGTCGAGACGCCGAAGGCATCGCCCGCGCACACCGGACTGGGGAAGGTTGGCAACCCTCGCATCAACGTGTTCGCAGCGGAATTCAAGGCAGCCGCCAAGGCCAATCGCCTCGACGACGCATGGCTGCGCGCGATCGCGCATGCCGAAAGCGGATTCGATGCGAAGGCGTTGTCACCGAAAGGCGCGCAGGGCGTCATGCAGCTCATGCCGGACGTGGCCAGGCAATATGGTGTGCGCGAACCGTTCGTGTCGGATCAATCCATCCGCGGCGGTGCGCAGCATCTGAAATCGCTGCTGCGGCGATACAAGGGCGACCTGACCCTGGCCGCCGCGGCGTACAACGCCGGTGCCGGCGCCGTCGCACGGTTCGGCGGCGTGCCGCCGTACAAGGAAACCCTGTTGTACGTGGACAAGGTCAATGCGCTGCATGCACGCTATCGCATCGCGATGGGATTGAAACCGCTCAACGTGCCACTCACCGCGGCAAAGTAGTCCTTTTGCAGGAGCGGCTTGCGCCGCGTGCGCTTCAGGGACAAAAAAAAGAGCAGGAACCGGCGGCTGAAGCCGCTCCTGCCAAGAGCTGACGCTAGGAAGCCGGCGTCAACTTCAGCAAGCGGCCACGCGAACCCTTGTCCTCGTCCTCGAGCACCCAGATCGCACCATCGGGCCCCTGTTCTACTTCGCGGATCCGCGCACCCATGTCGAAGCGCTGCGCCTCGCGCG
>JBDSEX010000101.1:0-2503 GCA_039919835.1 Luteimonas sp. | reverse complement strand
CCGGCTTCATCGTCGCCATTCCCGCCCGACACGACGCGTCGCGGCTGCCTGGAAAACCCCTGCGCCTGCTCGGCGGCGAACCCCTGATCCTCCATGTCGCGCGCCGTGCACTTGCCGCTGGTGCGCGTGAGGTCTGGGTTGCCGCCGATGATGTGCGCATCATCGATGCGCTGTCGGGCAGCGGTGTACGAACGATGCTGACGGCACCGACGCACACCTCCGGCACCGACCGGCTCGCCGAATGCGCCGCGCTCGCGGGGTGGGGGGATGAGAGCATCGTCGTCAACCTCCAAGGCGACGAACCCTTCGCGCCCGCTGCGGGCATCCGCGCAGTCGCGACGCGATTGCATGCGGCGGGTACCGAGATGGCGACGCTTGCGACGCCCATCGAGGATGCTGCGATGCTGTCCGACCCCAACACCGTGAAGCTGGTGCGCGATGCCAGCGGGCATGCCCTTTACTTCAGCCGTGCCCCGATCCCATGGCCGCGCGACGCGCGCCTCGCCCCGGACTTGGGCATCGGTCCACCGCAACCGCTGAAGAGCATGCCGGCTGCCGGCGAATGGCTGCGCCACATCGGTATCTACGCCTATCGCGCGGGCTTCCTGCGCCGCTTCGCCGCCCTGCCGCCGGGACGCCTGGAGCAGGTCGAATCGCTGGAACAGCTGCGCGCGCTCGAGGCCGGCGTTCGCATCGCCGTCGAACTCACCCCGGAGCCTTTCCCTCCCGGCGTCGATACGCCCGATGACCTGGCTCGCGCCGAGGCGCATCTCATGTCGCAACGATGAAATTGCTGGTCGTTTGCCTGGGCAACATCTGCCGCTCACCGATGGCCGAAGGGTGGCTGCGGGATCGCGTCGCCCGTGAACCGCTGCTGCGGAATCGCATCACGATCGACTCCGCTGGCCTCGGCGACTGGCATGCCGGACAGCCGCCGGACCCGCGCGCAATCCGTACCGCGGCCGCGCACGGCATCGACATCTCCATGCAACGTGCACGGATGCTCGCGCCGCAGGATTTCGAGACGTTCGACCTGATCCTCTGTGCTGACGACGCCACACTGCGCGAAACCCGCTCACGCATGCCAGCGGCATCGCAGGGAGAAATCGAGCGCCTGCTGCAGTGGGGTGGTCTGACCGAACCGTACGACCTCGACGATCCCTACACCGGCGACCTGGCGCGGTTCGAGCGCGTGTGGACGCGCATCGATGCGGCGGGCGCAGGCATCGTGCGCCGGCTGCGCGGCATGCTTGGCGCATAATCGGGCCTGGTTCTTTTTCCCGCAGAGAGGCCTCCGGCACCGATGATGCCGTCGACCGTACCTGAACTTTCCAGCCGACTGGTCTGGCCCAATCTGCAGCAACCACTGCGGTTGGCGCAGCTGCGCGGCGCGCCGGTTGCGCTGTTGTTCGGGTGCGCCAGTTCGGCATGGACGCGCCAGCGGCTGGATGACCTGGCCAAGCTGCAGCGCCGTTATGGGGGTGGGCTGCAGGTTGCGGCGGTCTTGGTGCCGAAATTCGATTTCGAACGCGATCCGCGCAGCATCGAGCAGTTGCAGATCGAACAGTCCTTGCAGTTTCCAATCGGACTCGACACTGAGTGGGTCGCCTGGCAACAGTTCGGGATTGGCGCGTGGCCGACCATCCTCCTGATCGATGCGCAGGGCTTGGTACAGCATCAGGTGATCGGCGACGGGCCGATTGGCGCGCTGGAAGGCTGGCTGCATTCAATGGTGGCCGAGGCCGATGACGGCAGGCGTGGTAATGGCTCGGCGCCGATCCTGACCAGCGTCGCGCACCAGTCCACACCGCTTTGTTTTCCATCAGCGCTGGCGATCGGCGACAGCCGCCTTTACGTCGCCGACACGGGCCATCACCGCGTGCTTGAATGCGGCCACGGCGGCAACGTACTGCGTCAGTTCGGCACCGGGCGCGTGGGGTTGCTTGACGGTCCGGAAGGTACATCGGCATTTCACCGTCCTCAGGGACTGGCGCTGCAACGCGACGCGCTGTTCGTGGCTGATACCGGCAACCATGCGCTGCGCCGGATCGACCTGCGCAGCGGCGAAACCACGACCGTGCTCGGCAACGGCCAACGCGGGCTCGAACATCACGCACTGACGCAGCACGCTCTCACGCAGCACGCAGGGGAACAGGACACGGGCGACGGGCGCAAAGGCATCGCGTTACTGGATCAGCCTTGTGGGATGCAAGCGTCGCTCAACCGCCTGTACATCGCCATGGCGGGCGAAAACAGCATCTGCAGCTATGACCTGGTCAGCAATACCCTTGAGCCGCTTGCAGGTTCAGGACATCTCGCGGTCAGCGACGGCAGCGGCATCGCGGCCGCATTCGCGCAGCCCACGTCGCTCGCGCTGCGCCAGGACGTTCTGTACGTGTGCGATGCGGCCGGGTCTTCGCTACGCGCGGTGTACCTGCGCGAGGGACGCGTGCAGACGCTGCTGGGCGAAGGTACCTTCGAGTTCGGCCGCATCGACGGCCCG
>JBDSEX010000045.1:0-3262 GCA_039919835.1 Luteimonas sp. | reverse complement strand
ACACACCCGCTTTAGGTTGAGCCATGGTTGACGGGTCGCCGCCACGGCCGATTCTGTGATGATGACCCTACATCCACGAGCACAGACACAAGTGGGTTCAGGGCTTACGCCTTAAGCGGCGAGAGCGTAGACGTCGTCGTTGGCGTCTGAGGTTTTGCAGCTGGATTAACGAGGAAAGCTACCCCCTCGGCATGCGCCAAGCGATTTCGCAACCCCCGTCGAAGCCAGAGCACCCCCGGGTGTGTCGATGTCGCTGACAGGACCAGTATAGGGTCATTGCCAGGGGCTTCAAGCGTTTGACGCACCAGCGGTGGGTGCGCGATTCATTCGACAGGGAGTCTCGGCAACAGGAGGAGGCGAAGTCCGGATGACCTGGCTTCGCCTGTCCCCGCCAAGGTAAAACCCGCGCTGGTGCTTATCACGGCAATCCCAATATCTGAAAAGAGATCAGGGGTTCCCCCTTCTCGCCAATGACGGGCCACAAAATGACTGCTCAACCCGGCAGGTGCATTGAGCCAATCCTAGGCGTCCCGATTGTGCCGCCGCATCAACCGCTGCTTGTCGCGCGCCCAATCGCGTTCCTTGCTCACCTCGCGCTTGTCGTGCGACTGCTTGCCTTTTGCGAGTGCGATCTCCGCCTTGACCTTGTTGCCTTTCCAGTACAGCGCCGTCGGCACCAGCGTGTAGCCGTCGCGCTGTACGCGTCCGATGAGTTCATCGATCTCGTTCTTGTGCAGCAATAACTTACGGTTGCGGCGATCGTCGGCGATCACGTGGGTCGACGCCTGGATCAGCGGCGTGATCTGCGCCCCGAACAGGAACAGTTCGCCTTCGCGCACCAGCGCGTAGGCCTCCGTGATGTTGGCGCGCCCAGCACGGATCGCCTTGACTTCCCAACCCTGCAAGGCAAGGCCGGCCTCGAAACGCTCCTCGAAGTGGTACTCGTGGCGCGCGCGCTTGTTCAGCGCGATCGTGCCGCCCGAGTTTGTCTTATCCTTGTCGGCCTTCTTGCTCATCGTGTCATTGTCGCCGATGCAACCAACCGGGCCTAGGGCCTCCGCAGGCTCCATCGCATGACCACGATCGAGCGCAGCGCACTGGTCGAACACTCCGCGGCACGGATGTTTTCGCTGGTCAACGACATCGCCGCCTATCCGCGCCGGTTCGACTGGTGCGCGGATGCACAGGTGCTGGAGCAGGATGCAACGAAGATGGTCGCGCGGCTGGATCTCAAGCTGGGGGCGTTCAGTACCTGGTTCGTGACCGAAAACAGCCTGTTGGCGCCGCACCGCATCGACATGAAACTCCTCGAGGGCCCGTTCCGCAGCCTCAGCGGGCGCTGGCAGTTCCATGCGCTCGACGAATCCGCTTGCAAGGTGTCGCTGTCCTTGAGCTTCGTGCCCGCATCCAGGCTGCTCGCGCCAGCGATGGTGCTGGGGTTCCAGGGGCTGGCAGATCGCATGGTGGACGACTTCGTACGCGTGGCGGACCGGCAGTAGCGCGATGAAAACCGGGCGATGAAGGTGGAAGTCGTCATGGCCTGGCCGCGGCGTCATCAGTCCGCGTGGGTGGAGTTGGCTGAAACCGCCTCCGTCGGTGATGCGCTCGCAGCGGCGGGCTTTGCCGGTATCGCCGGCGTCATCGGATATGCGATACACGGCCAGCGGGCGGTGCTTGGACAGGCGTTGCGCCATGGGGATCGCGTGGAGCTGCTGCGGGCATTGCAGGCCGATCCGAAGGATGCGCGTCGCATTCGCGCGGCGAACCCAAAGAAAACTTGAATTCAAGCACGTGCGATCAGGCTCGCTCCTGCAAAAAAGACATTGCCTTGCTAGGTGCAGCCCCAGTGGCGAGCTGTCGACTCACCGCCGAAGGGTCGGCGGAATCCGTGGCTGCGCGATGCGTTCGCTTACCGACCTTTCTTTTTCTTGTCGTCTTTCTTCAGGTTCGGGCCGAACTGACGCGGCGCAAGCTTGGCAAGTTCCTCGTCCTGCTCGGGAAAGTAATCACCCTCCGAGCGTGTCATTGCGTCGTTCTCGAACCAGACCGTGAAGTTCTTCACCACTGGTGGGCCGACGCGGTCGGTGCGCTGCGTGGTGGTGTAATCCCAGCGGTCGTGGTTGAACGGATCGGCGATCGACGGCGAACCGATCAACGCTGCGACCTGCTGCTTGGTCATGCCCGACTGAAGTTGGTCGACGGCGGATTTTTCCAACAGGTTGCCCTGATAGATCGGTTGGCGGTACAACACGCCGCAACCGGCGGTCGTCAAGGCAAGCAGGGCGATGAGAAGGAGGTTGCGCATTCGGGTTCGCGGTTGGCGGGAATGCGGCGATAATACACCGAGGGCCTGCGCCCAATTGGGCATCCCCGTCCCCGTTCATTGACGGTTGGCACGCCAGACCGAGCCACTTCGCCAAGCATGCATGCAGGAGCCGCTGATGGAATCGCAGGATCTAAGGAAAGTCGGGCTCAAGGTCACGCATCCGCGTATGCGCATCCTGGAACTGCTGGAACAGGCCAAGTCGCGGCACATGACGGCTGAAGACATCTACCGTCACCTCATCGGCGAGAACGAAGAAATCGGCCTGGCCACCGTGTATCGCGTGCTGACGCAGTTCGAGGCAGCGGGGCTGGTGCTGAAGCACAACTTCGAGGGCGGCCACGCGGTCTACGAACTGGATCGCGGCGGTCATCACGATCACATGGTCGACGTTGATACCGGCAAGATCATCGAATTCGAAAGCGTGGAAATCGAAAAGCTGCAGGCCGCGATCGCGGCGAAGCATGGTTACCAGCTCGAAGAACATTCGCTGGTGCTGTACGTGCGCAAGAAGCGCTGAAGCCTGGCTTGCTGCACTAGCCGCACGTTCGAAGATCGCATCGTGGTGACAAGTGCGAACTTACCCGCGCACCGTTTGCTTCAACCATGAGCGCACCAAGAATTTCGGAGCCGCGGCAGTACCGTTCAACATGCGTTCTGCAGCAACCGCTTGGCCGCGGCGCGCGCTTCCTTGCTGACTTCCACGCCGCCCAGCATCCGGGCGAGTTCTTCCTGGCGTTCCTTCGGCCCCAGCCGCTGCACGGCGCTCTGGGTCATGCCGGCGGCTTCGGCCTTGCTGACCCGGTAGTGGGCGTGGCCTTGGGCAGCGACCTGCAGCTGATGGGTCACGCACAGCACCTGCCGCTTTTCGCCCAGCGCCCGTAGTTTCTGGCCGACGATCTCGGCGACCGCCCCGCCGATGCCGGAATCGACCTCGTC
>JBDSEX010000040.1:0-6401 GCA_039919835.1 Luteimonas sp. | reverse complement strand
ACCATCGGCGGCGAATCCACCGCCGCGCTGCTGCGGGCCGCGCGCGACGACGAGCAGGTCAAGGCGCTGGTGCTGCGCGTGGATTCGCCGGGCGGCGAAGTGTTCGCCTCCGAACAGATCCGGCGCGAAGTGGCGGCACTGAAAGCCGCCGGCAAACCCGTCGTCGTCTCGATGGGCGACCTGGCCGCGTCGGGTGGGTACTGGATCTCGATGAATGCCGATCGCATCTATGCCGACCCCTCGACCGTTACCGGCTCCATCGGCATCTTCGGCATGATCCCCACGTTCAATCGCACGCTGGACAAGATCGGTGTGCACACGGACGGCGTCGGCACGACGCGTTTCGCGGGCGCGTTCGATGTCACCCGCCCGCTGGATCCGGCCGTCGGCCAGGTGGTCCAGTCAATCATCGACAAGGGCTATCGCGATTTCACCGGCAAGGTCGCCACCGCGCGCCATCAATCAGTGGAACAGATCGATGCCGTCGCACGCGGCCGCGTCTGGAGCGGCGCGCAGGCGAAGCAGCGTGGCCTGGTCGATGCGTTTGGCGGCATGGAACAAGCGGTCGCTGATGTCGCCGCGCGCGCGAAGCTCGGCAAGCCCGATGCCTATCGCGTGCGCTACATGGAAGAGACGGCGACGCCGTTCGAGCGCTTCTTCACCAGCTTTGCGGAAAGCCGCATCGGGGCGAAGTGGCTGCGCGAATCGAGCTTCGCGCAGGGGTTGCTGGCGAGCGCGTTGCCGCAGGCTGGCGACGACCTGCGCTTCATCGCCAATGCAGTGAAGCCTGGCTCGGGCACTCGGGTGAAAGCACTGGCGTATTGCTTCTGCGGATTCTGATCGCGACCGCCGTTGATCGAACGGAAATGCCCGGTGAAAGCCGGGCATTTCCATGCCCAATGGTTCCCGGCCGGCGCTTTGTGCAATTTTAGGAGGCCCCCTCCGCCAAGCATCTGCCGACCCGCAGCGATGACCCGCTTCTTTCAGCCACCCGTCTGCGCGTCCATCTCCGCCTGTTGCCGGTCGGCCGCATCCTGCACCGATTTTTCGACCGCCTTGGCCTGGTCGATCGGCTGCTGGATGGCGTCGCGCAGTTCGGTGTGCTGCGCCTGCGGTTCGGGTTGTTGGTCCGTCGGTGGTGGTACCGGTTTGCTGCACGCGCTTGCGCCGGACAAGGTGGCGAACACTGCTGCAAAGACAATCGTGTGGCGCATCGACACGGACATCGCGGTGTCTCCCGGTGGCGTGGCGCTATGCTAACGCCGAACCTTGTGGAGCGGACTCGTGATGGACACACCGCGCTGGCGGCTGGACGGACAACTCGCACTGGTCACCGGCGCCAGCGCCGGCATCGGCCTCGCCATCGCGCGTGAACTGCTGCTGCTCGGAGCCGACGTATTGATGGTGGCGCGCGACGCGGCACTGCTGGAGCGCCAGCGCGGGGAGCTGGAAGACGAATTTCCGGACGGCACGGTGGCCGCGCTGGCCGCGGATGTCATCGACGACGAACAGCGCCAGGAAATCCTCGACTGGGTGGAGGACCACGGCGACGGTCTCAACATCCTGGTCAACAACGCGGGCGGAAATCTCGGCAAGCCGGCGGTGGATTACAGCGAGAGTGAATGGCGCGACATTTTCGAGGTCAACCTGTTCAGTGCGTTCGAACTGTCGCGCTACGCGTATCCGCTGCTGGTCAAGCATGCGGCGTCGAGCATCGTCAACGTCGGCAGCGTCTCGGGCCTGACGCATGTACGTTCCGGCGCGCCGTACGGCATGAGCAAGGCGGCCATGCACCAGATGACGAAAAACCTCGCCGTCGAATGGGCCGAGGACGGCATCCGCGTCAACGCCGTGGCACCGTGGTACATCCGCACGCGTCGCACGTCCGACAAGCTAGCGGATCCGGATTACCTGGACGAAGTCCTGCAACGCACACCGATGGGCCGCATCGGTGAACCCGAGGAAGTCGCTGCAGCTGTGGCATTCCTGTGCATGCCCGCGGCAAATTACATCACCGGCGAATGCATCGCGGTGGATGGCGGGTTCCTGCGTTACGGGTTTTGACGGGCCGCGCTAAGACAAACGGGACCGGCCGTCATTCCGCGAAGGAATGAAGCGCAACACTCATTTGCCGCACGTGCTGTCGCGCACAAGGCGGTCAATGCGTTCGTATTCGAGGCGATTGGCTTCGGCGTCGACGCCGCGGCCAAATTTCCAGGCGGCTTCGACCTGCTTGCGGCGTTCGATCCAGGCGGCGCAGATCGCGCCGTCGGCGACGCGTTCGCACTGGTCGGTCACCATCTGGCAGGCTTCGCCAGCGCCGATGTCGGCATTGCCGTTGATGCCGGTCGTGTTCAGGCGCACGCAACGCGGCGCCGGCGTGCCCGCGTCGCTGAGGTAGCTGTCGTTGTCGAAGGTATTGCACCGGAACAGCATGGGCGGCGGCAGGCGGTCTGCGTCGGCGATGGTGGAAACCGCAGGCGTCTCATTTGCCCTGGGCTCCGGCGCGACTGGCGCGGGACGCGGCGCAACGACGGGTTTCGGTTTCGCCGGCGGCACGTACGCGGGCGCGTTCGGCGGTGATGCGAGGACCTGCTTTTCCTGCCTGCTGCCTTTCGGACAGCGCACATCGTTCTGGATGGTCAGCGCACCACTGGCGTCGGTGCAGCGGTAGATGACGACCCCAGGGGCGGCCAGCACATCGTTCGCAAGCATGCCGAGCGACAGCAACACGGCAACGGCCAACGCCGGTGCAAGCAGGATTCCACGCATCAGTTGATTCCACAGTCGGCGCGCAGGCGCGCGTTCAAGCCACGTTCTTCGACGCCCAGCGTTTCACGCTCGCTCGGCATCGCATTGAAAAAACGACGCCGCAGTTCGCTGCGACGGTCCGACAGTTGCGCGCAGACTTCTTCCTGCGGTAACGCGTGGCATTCGTCCTGCACCCAGGTACCGCCGTCGTAAACCGCGCCATAGCCGCGGCCAACACGTTCGGGCCGCATGCCCGCATCGGCCCCCGGCGGCGGTGCGCCGATCCGGCCGCCGAGTGCGAGCCGTTCGCGAACCACGGGATAGCCGAGCGTCCACAACGGCACCCAGCGGCGATTGCCGTCCGCGTTGTCGCTGACGTAGCCGGTGCCATCCGGGCGCGTGCATGCGTACAACGGGCGCGGTGGATTGAGGACGACGTAACGGACTTCGGGTTGCGCGGGGGACGTGGCGCGCCTGGCCGGGGTGATGGCGCGCGTCGATGCCGGCGGATCCCTGGGCCGGACCATGCTGCGTTTCTGCTGCTCCTGTTGTCCCTTGGCGCACGGCGAATCGCTCAGTGTGAGCTTGCCCTTGGCATCGACGCAGCGATAAATGGTGACGGTCTCGCTGGCCGCCGTAACGCTGCTGGCCGCAAACAACAGGAAGATGACGAAGGTGGCGTTCCCGAACATCCACCCATCTTCCACGCACTGAGCGGGCGGGCAAGCCGAATCCGTTCAGGCGGTGCACGGGCTTGGGTCGCCGTTCATCGCGGCGTGTTGGATTCACATGGTCCGGTGGCACCAGCTTGCGAGAGCCGGTCGCTCACCATTGCCCGTCATTCCGGCAATCGCGGGACACCGTGACTCAGAATAATTTTGCAATCTGCAGGGGGTTCCCGCGAGGCGGGAACCAGGATTGAAAAAGCCGCAGGCGATCTGGCCTGCGGCTTTGGCTTTCCCGTTGTTCAATCAACTTCCGCCTACTTCACCCGGCTGTACTCGAGCGACATCGTCTTGACGTCCTTGCCATCCCTGGGCTCATACATTTCCATGACGTGATGGTCGGCATCGATGACACGCAGGGTTTCGCGGATCGCGATCATCTTGCCCGGTTTCATCATGTCCGGCATTTCGGCACGGAAGGTATAGGTCCGGGTGGCCGCGTCGTAATCGCCCTGGCTCATCATCACGCCGGTGGACATGTTGTCGGTCCAGGTACTGGTGTACTTGCCGCGCGTGTTGTCGTAACCGCTGAACCCGACGCCTTCAAACGGCTGCCCCATGAACTCGCCGTTGAAATCCATGCGCACCTGCCGGCCGCCAAACACTGCGGTGTTGACTGCCTTGCCGGTAGAGGTGACCGGCGGCGCCGACGAATCCATCCATGCGGTCACCTTGGTGTCCCACGTGCCGACGAACTGATCGTCAAGTTGCTTGTGCTGCGCACCGGGTGTGGCGGCCTTCTGCCAGGCCTCCATCATCGCCTGCGTATCGGCATTCATCGTTGGCGCGGCCGCTTTCGCCGCGTCGTCGTGGGCGAACGCCGCCGGTGCGCAGAGCGCGACGGCCAGCACGGCCACGCCCATCGTGTTCCTTGGATTGCTCATGGTGCCTTGCTCCTGTTCGGGGATGCTGCGATGAAAATGCTACCCCCGGCACCGCGCTTGCGCACGCGGCACTGCGACAACTCAGCTCCGCAGCACCGCGCCGGTGCGCGCTTCGCGGATCGGTGTCGGTCGGTCGAGGCCGCCGATCTCGCCCTCGACAACGCCATCGATCAGCGCCAGCAGATCTGCCTGCAATGCGCTGCGGGAGACCGGCGCGGGCGCACCACTTCGGTTGGCGCTGGTGGACACCAGTGCGCCGCCGAAGGCATCGCACAACGCCGCTACGACCGGATGCGCGCTGATGCGAACCGCGATTCCAGCGTGTGCGCCGGTGATCCAGCGCGGCGCGGAGGCATGCGCCGGCATCACCCACGTGTGCGGCCCCGGCCACGTGCCGATCACGTCGGCGAGCCGGTCGGTCGGCAGGGTCGCGAGGTCGAGCAGCGACTTGAACTGGTCCAGGTGCGCCGCGATCAGGATCAGGCCCTTGTCGACATCGCGTTGCTTGATCCCGAGCAGGCGCAGCACGGATGCCTGCTTCATCGGATCGCACCCCAGCCCCCACACGCCCTCGGTGGGATATGCGATGACGCCACCACCTTTCAGCACGGCGGCGGCTTGCGCGACGGACAGGTGCGGCGTGGCCATTGGCGGAAGGATAACGTCCCGGCGTCCGATGCGCGTTTCATGCGGGCGGTGTACGGAATTGCTGGCCGCCATCAACCGTAGTCCCATGCCGATCACATGAGAGCGATACGGTCGACGTTGTCCACATGTGGCGGGAACCGCCGATGATTGTCGTTACCACGCCCAATGCCGCCATCGGGCGACAACTTATCCTCATCGATGGCGGCCACTCTGTTCGCGTGATCGCTCGCCATCCGGAATCCCTGCCCGCAGGCGTGCACGGTCGTGCCGAGGTGCAACCGACCCGGACGCAATGCCGCGACGCGACAGGGAGCATCCGCGCGGAGACGAGCTGCAGCCAGTCCAGCCCCTGCGCAGTACCGAGCAGGACAACGTCCAGGAGAAACGTTCGCCGCCCTGAACGTACGCGCGCAAGGGTGGACGATGACCGCACGCCGCGGTCGAGCCAGGCGCTGCGCCGGTACTGATTCGGACCGAGCTGCAGGGGGCGGAGCCGACCTAAAACCGAGCCGAGCAGCACTCCGGCTGAAGGAAACGTTGGACGTCACGCCTATCTAGTAACGACAGTAACAACTGTACCGCTGCGCTTTACACGGAATGTAATTGGCGCATCTCCCTTGAGAGATTTCCAGTATTTCATGACGGCAAGCGCACGGGCTCCAAGGATAGGACGGTCATTTACCTGAAGAATTTGATCGTTCACTTGCAACTGACAAAAGTCTCTTGCGGTGGCGGGTTTTGCAGAAGTGACCGTCAACTTGTCCAATATAGGATTCAACGCGAAACCACTGGTTTTCGGAGAGAAGCCAACGGCACAGGAATCAGCGGCTTGAACTGTGGGTGGACAAAAAAGCAGCACGAGTCCAGCCAGGACAACACCATTCTTCAGATCCATTGGGAACCATCCTGTGATGTCTAGAAGGGATTAGAACGGCGCGTCGTCGTTCGTGACCGCTGCCTTGGCAACTTTCTTGGAGACAGATTTTTTTCCGACCTTCCTGGCCGTCTTCTTCGCGGCCTTTTTTACCGTCTTCTTGCGGGATTTCTTGGCAACCTTCTTGACCGCCTTCTTTGTGGGCGCGGCTTCCTTCTTGACCGCAGTTTTCTTCGCCGCCTTCTTCGCACCGAACTTCCCACGCCGCATCGGCTTGCCCGTCTCCTCCATCAGCTTGACCACTTCCTCAAGCGTCAACGAGGGCGGCTCGCGATCCTTCGGAATGCGGCCGTTGAGCTTGCCGTCGCTGATGTACGGACCGTAGCGGCCATTGAGGACCTGGATGTCGCTGCCGTCGAACGACTTGATGATGCGGTTGCGGGCGATCTCTTCCTTTTCCTCGATCAGGAAGACCGCGTGGGCGAGATCGATGGTGTAGGGGTCGTCTTCCTTCTTCAG
>JBDSEX010000009.1:0-10429 GCA_039919835.1 Luteimonas sp. | reverse complement strand
GTGTTGATTGACGAAGGATTCGGGCTGGAGTGTGTGTCGCAGGGCGAACTCGAGCATGTGTTCGCAACGTTGCCGGACGTGGATCCCGCGCGCGTGCTGTTCACTCCGAGCTTCGCGCCACGTGCGGAGTACGAGTCGGCATTCGCGATGGGCGTCACTGTCACGCTCGACAACGTCGAAGCGCTGCGCAACTGGCCTGCGGTCTTCCGCGGCCGGGAACTGTGGCTGCGTGTCGATCTGGGGCGCGGTGACGGACACCATGCCAAGGTCGTCACCGGCGGCGCGGCATCGAAGTTCGGCTTGCCGATCGCGTCCACCAACCGATTCGTCGATGCAGCGCGGGACCTCGGCGTGCGCATCGCGGGCCTGCATGCGCACCTGGGCAGCGGCATCGACCAGCCGCGGCACTGGCGCGAGGTGTATGCGGACCTCGCTGGGATTGCCGACGCAATCGGCACCGTCGACATCATCGACATCGGCGGCGGTTTACCGGTTCCCTATGCGCCCGACCAGGCCGCATTCGATGTGGCTGCCTGGGCCGATGGACTGGCCGACATCAAGTCCGCGTATCCACGCTTCAAGCTGGCGGTGGAGCCGGGCCGCTTCCTGGTCGCGGAATGCGGCGTACTGCTGCTGCACGCGACGCAGGTGGTGGAAAAGGACGGTGTGCGACGTGTCGGCCTCGATGCGGGCATGAATGCATTGCTGCGTCCCGCGTTGTACGACGCTTGGCATGGGATCCATAACCTGAGCCGGCTGGATGATGCGGCGACGTTGCTGTTCGATGTGGTTGGTCCGATCTGCGAGAGCAGCGACGTCCTCGGCCTGCAACGCGACCTGCCGGCTGCGACGGCCGAAGGCGATGTGTTCCTGGTCGCCGATGCAGGCGCCTATGGCCGGGTGATGGCAAACACCTACAACCTGCGTGCGCTGCCTTGCGAGGACGTTCTCGGATGAGTGACTTCACCTTCAACCGTGATGCGATCGGCATGTTCCGTTTCGTGCGTTGCGCATTCGACCGCGACAGCGGCAATGCGCAGCTGGTGTATGCCTTCGATGAAGGCCCGGAGTTGGTGGAAACGATCAGTTTTCCAGGCGCGCCCTTCGCCCTGGATGCGCAACGTGCGAATGCCATCGAAGCCGCCTTGCGTCTGCTGCACCTGATCGCCGGCGTGAGCTACTACAAGGCTGCCGTTCCGGATGACATCCGCATCGATGCGTACGACATCGATGACGCAACGGCGGCATTGATGGAAGATATCTACATCAACGGGCTTGGCGAGTTTGCCTATCGGAACGGCTTGAACCTGCACGGACGCATTCGGTTTCCTCGACGAGAAGATTCGGCGAAGAATCCAGCCCAGCGAGCCGGCCTTCGTCAGCATGCACTCGTTGCAATCGGCGGCGGCAAGGATTCACTGGTCAGCATCGAAGCCCTGCGCGCGCTGGGTATCGAACAGACCGTCAGCTGGATCGGCGGCTCGCAGTTGATCAAGGCCTGCGCCGAACGTACTGGTCTGCAGACGCTTAACATCGGCAGGCAACTTGCGCCAGAGCTGTTCGGATACAACCGGCACGGCGCGTGGAACGGGCATATCCCGGTCACGGCGATCAACTCCGCCATCCTCGTCTTCGCCGCGCTGCTGCAGGGCGTGGACCAGGTGGTGTTCTCCAACGAACGTTCGGCCAGCTCCGGCAGCCTCATCCTCGCGCCGGACGGAAGCGTCACCGGAGAGGTGAACCACCAATGGTCCAAGGGCTGGACGTTCGAGCGCGCGTTCGGCGACTACGTGCAGACCCACATCGCCGCCGACTTGCATTACTACTCGTTGCTGCGTCCATTGTCGGAACTTGCGGTCGCCCGGCAATTCGCACGGATCGATCGCTACGACGCGCACTTTTCCAGCTGCAACCGCAATTTCCATCTGCTCGGCGAGCGGCCGGTCAATCGATGGTGCGGCGTGTGCCCGAAGTGCCACTTCGTGTTCCTCGCGCTGGCACCCTTCATGCCCAAACCGCGACTGGTCGGCATCTTCGGCCGCAACCTGCTCGACGATGCCGCACAGACTGCCGGCTACGACAGCCTGCTGGAATACCAGGACCACAAGCCCTTCGAATGCGTCGGCGAAGGCAAGGAATCGCGCGCGGCGATGATCGCGCTGGCGCAACGGCCGGAATGGCGCGAAGACGCCATCGTCGAACGCTTCGCCCGCGATATCCTGCCGCGACTCGATCCAGGTGAGGTCGACGTTGCCGGGTTGATGGCGCTGGACGACGAACACCGTATCCCCGCCGCGTTGTGGGATGGACTCCGTGCGCTTCTCGCCAATTAGCGTCCTTCAACTCGAAGGCGAGCGTGTCGCGTTGTGGGGCTGGGGCCGCGAGGGCCGCGCCGCCTATCACGTGATCCGCGCACGCTTGCCGCATCTGCCGCTGACGCTGTTCTGCAACGTCGCTGAAGCAGGCGAAGCTCGCGCGTTGGACGATCCGCTGCTCGAGGTAGAGACCGCTGCAAGCGGTGAACGCCTGTCCGCCTTCGACATCGTCATCAAGTCGCCTGGAATCAGTCCCTATGGACCAGAGGCGGCACACGCGATTGCGCATGGCACGCGCTTTCTCGGGGGCACCGCTTTGTGGTTCGCGGAACACCCCGATGCGCGCACGATCTGCGTCACCGGCACCAAGGGCAAGAGCACCACCACCGCATTGCTCGCACATCTGCTGCGCGCAGGTGGCCATCGCACCGCGCTTGCGGGCAACATCGGCCTGCCGTTGCTTGAATGTATCGACGGCCGTGCCGATTACTGGGCGATCGAACTATCGAGCTACCAGACGCGCGACGTTGCGCAAAGCGGCGTTCGCCCGGAGGTCGCCATCGTGCTCAATGTGTTTCCCGAGCACCTCGACTGGCATGGCAGCGAGCAGAGCTATGTCGACGACAAGCTGGCCTTGCTGACCGAGGCCATGCCACGCATCGCCGTCCTCAACGCATGTGATTCACGGCTTGCACGTCTGCACCTGCCGGAATCACAGGTGTGCTGGTTCGGCCACGAGGGCGGGTGGCATCTGCGCGGCGAGGATCTTTATCGCGGCGGGCAGTTCATTTTGGACACTCGCCTCGTCCCGTTGCCAGGCCGGCACAATCGCGGCAATCTTTGCGCCGTCCTGGCGGGCATCGATGCGCTCGGGCTCGACGCCGCCGCGCTGGCCCCGCATGCCGCGTCGTTCCAGCCATTGCCGCATCGTCTGCAGACATTGGGCGCACGCGACGGCATCACCTACATCAACGATTCGATCAGCACCACGCCGCATGCCAGTCTCGCCGCGCTCGATGTTTTCCGGGGGCGGCGCGTCGCCATTCTCGTCGGCGGACATGATCGCGGCATCGACTGGAACGATTTCACCGACGCGATGCGCGCCTCCGCGCCAGCCGTGATCGTCACCCTGGGGCAGAACGGACCGCGCATCCATGCACTACTTGAAACGATTGCAGCATCGTCAGGATTCAGGCTGCACGCAGCCGGGGATCTTCCAGCCGCGATGGCGATTGCGCGCGCGGCATTGAGCGGGAACGGCGTGATCCTTCTGTCGCCAGGTGCCCCGAGCTTCGGCGCGTATCGCGATTACACCGAACGCGGGCGGCATTTCGCACAGCTTGCCGGATTCGATCCGGGCGCGATCACTTCGATTCACGGCCTGGGCATTTCCTAGGCGCGCGTTCGACGGTGCGGTTCGAACCCGCCATATGCGTGCGAGGGCGCTCATGGGTTTTGGGGCGGAGACGAATGGCGTCTCTCACCGGCGCGACTTCGTGACGCTGGATCGGGTATTTCTGCCATGCGTTGCGATGATGCCACGACGGGCCAGAGCTAGTAATTGCGATTGATTGCGTACTCCGCGAGACCGCGCAACGCGGTGACTGCTTCGTTCTCCGCCAATCCATCCAGCGTCCGTTGCGCCGCCTCCGCATATTCGCCGGCGCGCTGCCGGCTGTAGGCGAGACCGCCGGTCGCGTGGATCGCGTCCAGCACTTCCGGCAGTGCATCGCCGTCGCCACGTTCGACGATGCTGCGCAGGCGCGCGCGCGTTGCATCGTCGGCGTGCGCCATCGCGTGGATCAGCGGCAGCGTCGCCTTGCCTTCGGCGAGATCGTCGCCGAGGTGCTTGCCGAGATCGGTTTCGTCGGCGGAATAGTCCAGCACGTCGTCGGCGATCTGGAAGGCATGGCCCAGATGCATGCCGTAGTCGTACAACCGTTGCTGCGTGGCCACGTCCATGCCGGCGAGCATTGCGCCCAGTCGCGTCGCAGCAGCGAACAGGACCGCAGTCTTGCGTTCGATCACGCGCAGGTACGCGGCTTCGTCTGTGTCGGGATTGCGAACATGCAGCAGCTGCAGGACTTCACCTTCCGCGATCAAGTTGGTGGTGTCGGCCAGAAGCTGCATGACGTCCATGCGATCCAGCTCGACCATCATCTGGAAGCTGCGCGAATACAGGAAATCGCCGACCAGGACGCTGGCTGCGTTGCCCCACAAGGCATTGGCGGTCTTGCGCCCGCGGCGCAGGTCGGACTGGTCGACTACGTCATCGTGCAGCAGCGTGGAGGTGTGGATGCACTCGACCACGGCCGCGAGCTGGTGCGCATCGGCGCCGGCATGCCCCAGCGCGCGCGCTGCAAGCAGCAGCAGCATCGGGCGAAGGCGCTTGCCCCCGCCGGCGACAATGTGTTCGGCCACCTGGTTGACCAGCACCACGTCGGACGCAAGCCGCCGGCGGATCAATGCATCGACTGCGGCCATGTCTTCCGCGGCCAGCAACTGGATCGCGGGGAGGGCGAGGGTGGGGCGGGGCTGGGTCATGCGTCGTCACGCCGCGAAGGAGGCGCGATTATACGGAGTCGCCGATGGCGGCTTGGGGACGCATCGTTTCCGGAAAAGCACCTTCGGAAAACCCTGACAGGGCGACGCGGCTTGGCACTGCTGGCGCGACCGCCCCGGGTATAATTCGATACGGGCACCCGGACCGGGTGGACTCTTGAGCAGGACGACGACAATGGCGCGTGGCATCAATAAAGTGATTCTGGTCGGCAATCTCGGCAACGATCCCGACACCAAATATACCCAGGGCGGCATGGCCATCACGACCATCAGCCTGGCCACTACCAGCGTGCGCAAGGACAAGGAGGGCAACCAGGTCGAAAAGGCCCAATGGCACCGCATCAAGTTTTTCGGCAAGCTCGGCGAGATCGCCGGTGAATACCTGCGCAAGGGAAGCCAGTGCTATGTCGAGGGTTCGATCAATTACGACAAGTACACCGACAAGGACGGCGTGGAAAAGTTTTCTACCGAGATCATTGCCGACGAGATGCAGATGCTCGGCGGGCGTGGCGAAGGCCGCGGCGAGTCGAACGAGCGCAGCGAACGCCCGACCCGTTCCGAGCCGCCGCAACGCCGTGAAAACGCGCCGCAGTCGCGGCAGGCGCCGGTGGATGACTTCGCGGATGACGACATCCCGTTCTGAAACTTTGCGACATGGATTTTCGCGGGACATTCACTGAATGACATTCATCTCGAGGAAGTGCTGATTTTGCTCATCCCCCTGCACACGCTGGGGTCCATTTTGATCTTTGGGTCCGAGGGCGGGCGGAAACGTCAAAATGGGTTCCGGCGTGCGATGGATTGAGGAAGTAGCTGGTCAGCCTCCCCTGAAAACGGAGAATTTTGTGCCGACATGGCTGGTCACCGGCGGCGCCGGTTTCATTGGTGGGAATTTCATCCTGGATTCGGTGCGTGACGGCATCCGCATCGTCAACCTGGATGCGCTGACCTACGCGGGGAATCTTGATACGTTGTCGCCGCTGGACGGCAATCCCGGCCACGTCTTCGTGCGCGGCGATATCGGCGATCGCACGCTGGTTGACAATGTGCTGGCGGAGCATCGCCCCGATGCCATCATCAATTTCGCGGCCGAGAGCCACGTCGACCGTTCCATCGACGGACCGGCGGCGTTTGTGCAGACCAATGTGGTCGGCACGCTGGTGCTGCTGGAATCGGCGCGCGATTATTGGCGCAGCCTGGAAGGCACTAAAAAGGACGCATTCCGTTTCCTGCATGTCTCGACCGATGAGGTCTACGGTTCGCTCGGCGACACAGGCAAGTTCACGGAGGAGACGCCATTCGCGCCGAACTCGCCGTATTCCGCATCAAAAGCCGCCTCTGATCACTTGGTGCGCGCGTTCCATCACACCTACGGCTTGCCGGTGCTGACGACCAACTGCTCCAACAATTATGGTCCGTACCAGTTTCCCGAGAAGTTGATCCCCCTGATCATCGCCAAGGCCCTCGCGGGCGAGCCGCTCCCGATCTATGGCGATGGCAAGAACGTCCGAGACTGGCTGTATGTCGGCGATCACTGCACTGCCATCCGCGCCGTGCTGGAACGCGGCCGCATCGGCGAGACCTACAACGTCGGCGGCGATGCGGAGAAGCAGAACATCGAGGTCGTCGCCACGATCTGTGCGTTGCTCGACGCACGTCGACCGCGCGACGATGGCAACCCGCGCGCCAGCCAGATCACTTATGTGGCCGATCGACCCGGCCACGACCGCCGATACGCCATCGATGCATCGAAGTTGCAATCGGAGCTCGGCTGGGCGCCTGCGCATGATTTTGAAAAAGGCATTGCCGATACCGTGGATTGGTATCTCGATAATCAGCCGTGGGTGCAGCGGGTACTCGACGGCAGTTATCGCCTGGAGCGGATCGGGGCGGCCACGTAATGCGAACCCCGAGCACGAGCGCGTACGTCCATCTGCGGAATATCCAAGAAAAACCATGACATCACGCAAAGGCATCATCCTCGCCGGCGGGTCGGGTACACGCCTGTATCCGCTGACGCAATGCATCAGCAAGCAGCTGCTGCCCATCTACGACAAGCAGATGATCTATTACCCGCTCAGCGTGCTGATGCTGGCAGGTATCCGCGACGTCCTGATCATCAACACGCCGCACGAGCAGGCATTGTTCAAGGTGTTGCTGGGCGACGGCTCGCAGTGGGGCATGCGCATCGACTATGCGGTGCAGCCGAGCCCGGATGGCCTAGCACAGGCGTACCTGATCGGCCGCGAATTCGTCGACGGTCAGCCAAGTTGCCTGGTCCTTGGGGACAACATTTTCTATGGGCATGGGCTCACCGAAATCCTGCAGCGCGCGAACGCGCGCGAGCAGGGCGCCACCGTGTTCGGCTACTGGGTCAAGGATCCGGAACGCTATGGCGTCGCTGATTTCGATGCTGCCGGTAAAGTGGTCGGGCTGGAGGAAAAGCCATCCCGGCCACGCTCCAACTACGCTGTCACGGGCTTGTATTTCTACGATGGGCGCGCAAGCGAGTACGCAGCTTCCTTGAAGCCCTCGCCGCGTGGCGAGTTGGAGATCACCGACCTCAACCGATGTTATCTCGACGATGGCGCGCTGCATCTGGAAAAGCTCGGCCGAGGATTCGCCTGGCTGGACACCGGCACCCACGAATCGTTGGTCGAGGCATCGACCTACATCGAGACCATCGAAAAGCGGCAGGGTCTGCGCGTGTGCTGCCCGGAGGAAATCGCCTACTTCAATCGCTGGATCGCCGATGACGACCTGCGCGCACTTGCCAAGCCGCTGGCAAAAAACGGATACGGGCAGTACCTGCTCAGCCTGCTCGAGCATGGCCGAGTCGAATG
This sequence comes from Luteimonas sp., assembly GCA_039919835.1. Taxonomy (GTDB): domain Bacteria; phylum Pseudomonadota; class Gammaproteobacteria; order Xanthomonadales; family Xanthomonadaceae; genus JALYOU01. The sequence goes on along the minus strand of JBDSEX010000009.1, from coordinate 2,709 downwards.
AAGATCATCCAAACCGACCTGCCCGGTTGCCTGGTGATCGAGCCGCAGGTGTTCGGCGACGAACGTGGCTTCTTCTACGAATCGTTCAATCGCGACACCCTTGCGGCGCATGGGCTGACGCCGGATTTCGTGCAGGGCAATGTGTCCAGTTCGGTGCGCGGGGTGGTTCGCGGGCTGCATTACCAGTGGCCAAAACCGCAGGGCAAATACGTGTCGGTACTCGACGGCGAAGTGTGGGACGTCGCCGTCGATATCCGCCGCGGCTCGCCGACGTTCGGCAAGTGGACGGCTGCCATCCTCAGCGGTGAGAACAAGCGGCATTTCTGGATACCCGAAGGGTTCGCGCATGGGTTCGCGGTGCTCAGCGAGCGCGCTACGTTTACTTACCTGTGCACTGAAACCTACGATCGGCAGGCCGATGCCGGCATCCGCTGGAACGATGCGCGCTTTGCAATCGACTGGCCGGTCAGCGCGCCTTTGCTGTCGGACAAGGACGTGAAAGCGCCGTTCCTGGACGATATCGCGGAAGACCGGCTGCCGGTGTACATGCCTTGAAGAGCTCGCCATGAAATTCCTGCTGCTCGGAGCGAACGGGCAGGTGGGAACGGAGCTGCGCCGCAGTCTCACTCCTGTGGGCGAGGTGACCGCCGCGACGCGCAATGGACGGCTAGCGGATGGCACGGCGTGCGAGATCGCCGATTTCGACGTGCCACATGGTCTTGCGCAGCTCGTCGAACGCGTCGCCCCGGATGTTGTCGTCAACGCTGCCGCCTACACGGCGGTCGACAAAGCGGAAGAAGATGCCGATGCAGCGTTTCGCGCAAACGCCGACGCGCCGCGCTTGCTGGCCGATGCCTGCGTTGACCGCAATGCAATGCTGGTGCATTACTCGACCGATTACGTGTTCGACGGCCGCGGCTCGCGTCCTTATCGCGAAGACGATCCCACGGCGCCGCTCGGGATCTACGGGGAGAGCAAACTCGCAGGCGAAGAGGCCATCCGTAACAGCGGCGCCCGGCACATGATCTTCCGTACAGCGTGGGTGTACGCAGCCCACGGCAAGAATTTCCTGCTGACGATGCTGCGGCTTGCGAACGAACGCAACGAACTACGCGTGGTCGGGGACCAGGTCGGAACGCCGACACCAGCGGCATTGATCGCCGATGTCACGGCCCAGATCCTGCAACAGCCGTTTCACGAGTCAGGCCTGTGGCACCTGACGGCGGGTGGCCAGACCAGCTGGCTCGGATTCGCGCAATCCATCGTCAATGCTGGTGTCGAGTGCGGGCTAATCGCGCACGCACCCAAAGTGACTTCAATCACCACGGCGGACTATCCGACGCCTGCCGCGCGCCCCGCCTGTTCGGTACTCGACACCGCACGATTGCGGCGTGAATTCGGTGTTGACTTGCCGCATTGGCAAACCGGGTTAGTCGGGACGATCTCACGGCTCGCGGCCGAAAAAAACGTTCGCGTGTAATCCCGTCCTGGGCCGCTCCAGTTCAAACCGCTCCCGCGCGGCTACCGTCGGGGTTGTGTTCGATCATCCACAGGCCGGCCCACAGTTTCAGGTCTAGCTCGTACCCTTCGGCATGCCTCTGCATCAGCCACGCCGCGGCTTCCTTGCGTGGCACGGCATGCACGGTGATGTCTTCACTGCCGACGCCCCCGCCCTGGCCGACTTTTCTCAGCCCCCCCGCGCGCACGAACGCGATGCGTTCGCTGCTCATTCCCGATGAGGTCGGGCCGATCAGCAGCACGTCCACGTTGTCGGCCTGCCAGCCGGTTTCCTCGATCAGCTCGCGTCGCGCGGCGTCCTCGAGCGTGTCATTCGCGTGGTCATCGCCGACCAGCCCGGCGGGCATTTCAATGGTTTTCGAGCCCAGCGGCACGCGGAACTGCTCGACGAACAGCACGTCGTCGTCCGGCGTCACCGCGATGATGATCACGGCCATGCCCTTGCCATGCGTGCGTTCGGCGTACTCCCACTGCCCCCGTACTTTCATGCGCAGGTACTTGCCTTCGTAGACGGTCTTGGTTTCGGATTCGTCGGTCATGTCGCGATGCTAACCGAGGTTCACTGCGGATTACCCGTTCAGGTCGCTGGGAGGAAGCGCTTTAGCCGCCTGCCTTTTTGAACCTGCTTTTTATCAGTGGGAACAGATCGTACCTGCGCAAGAACGCAACAGGTCAAGATTTCGGAACGAATTCCAGACCTCCGGCCGCGTGCAGTCGGCGACGAGTCAGCGGACCGAACCGCAGGGTGTCGCACAATTCGGCGAGCAGGTCGGCAAGCGCGTCATTGCGGACGAACGGCGATGCATCCTCTGGCAGCGGAGCATCCAGCGCAATCGTCGAAAGCTTCCGGTACAACAACACGTCTTCGCGCTGCGCGCGTAATTTCGATGCGACCTGCGCCGCGCCGCGGATACGCAGGTAGGGCACTTCCTCCACCCGCGCCAGCAACGCGTCCAGGCTGCCGAAATGCGCCAGCAGCCCCGCTGCTGTCTTCTGGCCGATGCCCGATACGCCGGGGATGTTGTCCACCGCGTCGCCGCACAGCGCGAGGTAATCTGCGATCTGGTGCGCATGCACGCCATGCCGTGCGCGGACGCCGGCCTTGCCCCAACGCTGGTTGCGCGCGTAGTCCCATTGCTCGTCGTGGTCGTCAAGCAGCTGCGAAAGATCCTTGTCGGCGGAAATGATCAC
>JBDSEX010000300.1:0-3799 GCA_039919835.1 Luteimonas sp. | reverse complement strand
CAATCCCAACTCCACCGCGCGATCGGCTGAATCAAGCGCCGAGCGGATCAAGGCTTCGCGCAACACCCGTGACGCGTCCCATGGGTCGGCGCGCAGATGGTTTTCGTCCATCAGCCGGGTCGCCAGCGACTGGTCCAGCGAACCCCAGTTGACGCCGATGCGCACCGGCTTGCCGTAACGCATCGCGAATTCGATCAGCTGCGAGAACTGCGTGTCGCGCTTCCTGCCGAAGCCGACATTGCCCGGGTTGATGCGATATTTCGACAGGGCCTCGGCGCAGGCCGGCTCGTCGGCCAGAAGCTGATGCCCGTTGTAATGGAAGTCGCCGATGACCGGCACGCTGATTCCCATCATGAGCAGGCGGTCGACGATTTTCGGCACCGCGCTGGCCGCTTCCGGCGTATTGACGGTGATGCGCACCAACTCGGAACCGGCGCGCCACAACTCGGCGACCTGCCGGGTGGTCGATGCGACGTCGGCGGTATCGGTGTTGGTCATCGACTGCACGACGACCGGAGCATCCCCGCCGACGGGGATGCCGCCGATGTTCACCTGCCGCGTCGTGCGTCTCCGGGATGGGCCGAACGACCATTCCGCGAGGGAGTGGACGATGCCTGGATCGTGATTGGCGGCAACATTGGCGCTCATGTGCGCATTGTAAGGCGCAGCCTGAATTCAGGCTTCCCCTTCCATCACGCGAAGCGAAGGAGTCAGGCAAGGGCTCGCTTATCCTATTGCGATGGAAACGGGCACCGCCAACGACGTCCTCACCCCCAGCCAACTCAACGCTTTGGCGCGCGACCTTCTGGAGGGCAGCTTCCCGCTCATCTGGGTCGAGGGCGAGCTTTGCAACGTATCGCGCCCTGCTTCCGGACATCTGTATTTCACGCTGAAGGATGCGCGGGCGCAGGTGCGATGCGCGTTGTTCAAACCGAAGAGCCAGTGGCTGAAGTTCGCGCCGCGCGACGGATTGCGCGTGCTCGCGCGCGGGCGGCTCACGCTGTACGAGGCCCGCGGCGATTACCAGCTGATCCTCGACCACATGGAGGAAGCCGGGGAAGGCGCGTTGCGGCGTGCATTCGAGGAGTTGAAGGCCAGGCTGATCGCGGAGGGCGTGTTCGACGACGCGCGCAAGCGGCCATTGCCTGTCTATCCGAGGCGCGTCGGCGTGATCACATCGCCCAGCGGGGCCGCGGTGCGCGATGTGGTCAGCGTGCTGTCGCGGCGCTTCCCGTTGCTCGATGTGGAGATTCTCCCGGTGCCCGTGCAGGGCGCGACGGCGTCGACGCAGATCGCGTCGATGCTCAAGCGCGCCGATGCCTCGGCACGTTACGACGTCCTGCTCGTGACGCGAGGCGGCGGATCGCTGGAAGACCTGTGGCCGTTCAACGACGAACATCTTGCACGCGCGATCGCGGCGTCGAAGACCATCGTCGTCTCTGCGGTCGGCCATGAAACCGACTTCAGCCTGGCCGATTTCGCTGCCGACCTGCGCGCGCCGACCCCTTCGGTCGCCGCCGAACTGATCGCGCCCGACAGCAATGATCTCCTGGCGCGGTTGCGGGGGTTGAATCGCCGCCTGCATGGCCTGCAGGGCAACCGGCTACTTCAACTGGCGCAACGCGCGGATCGGGCCGCGCTGCGTCTGCAGGCGCTGCGACCGCAGTCACGGCTGGCACTGCTCCGGCAGCGCCAACAGGAATCCAGGCGCCGACTGGAAGCTGCCTTGCTGGCCAGGATCGAACGGCGCCGGGCACGGCTGCGGCATGCCGATGCAGTGCTGCGCGCGATGCAGCCGCAACGCCGGCTCTCGCTGCTGCGCCAGCGCATCGCGGCACTGGCGCTGCGCCCGCAGTCGGCCATTGCGCGCCGATTGCAACGCGATGCGCTTCGGCTGCGGGGCGTCGCACGGTCACTGGAAACCGTCAGCCCGTTGGCGACCGTGGCGCGCGGCTACGCAATCCTGCAACGCGACGACGGACGCGTCGTGCGCAGTGTCGATGAAGCGGCCATCGGCGATGCGCTGGATGCGAGGTTGGCCGATGGCAAGCTGCGCATGCGTGTGGAATCGAAATGGTGAACAGGGTTTTTTCACACCGCGGCCGTTGAGGGGCTCACGTCCGCAAGAGCAAAAAGTTGATGGATTGCCAGACCCGAAGGACGGCGCACAGGGTTTGCGCCTTGCATTTCCCGTAACGGCGCCGACCGAGGCACGCTGCCGCGCCGGAGAATAACCGGCTATCGTCAAGCGACGGGCTGGATTTTGCCAAAGGGCATTTTTTACTCCAGGCATCCTGCCCTCCGCCCTTGGGGTCGGCGGCGCCGTTCGCGCCGCTCCTGCGGCGCGTGGTCACTTTCCTTGTGCCAGCAAAGAAAGTGCCCCGCGCAAGGCGGAGGCTTTCCACCTTCAAAACAGACGAGAGCCATGCGCATGCTGAAAAAATCCTACCCCTACTATCTCGCCAACAAACCAGTGGCAGCCAATACCGACCTGGATGTGCTGGACAAATACTCCGGCAAGCGCGCGACGCGGGTGGCATTCGCGGACAACGCGACGGTGCGCAAGGCGATCGTCGCAGCGGACAAGGCGCGTGGAGCCATGGCGTCATTCGCACCGGACCAGCGCCGCGACGTGCTCGAACACTGCGTCCGGCAATTCACGCTACGGCAGGAAGAACTTGCCTTGGCCCTGTGCATCGAAGCCGGCAAGCCGATCAAGGACGCGCGCGGCGAAGTCGAGCGGCTGGTCGACACCTTCCGCATTGCCGCCGGGGAAGCGACGCGCATCGACGGTCAAGTTCTCAACCTGGAAATCAGCAAACGCACGCGCGGCTATCGCGGCATGGTCAAGCGCGTGCCGATCGGGCCGTGCGCGTTCATCACGCCGTTCAATTTTCCGCTCAACCTGGTCGCGCACAAGGTGGCACCTGCCATCGCGGCGGGTTGCCCGTTCGTGTTGAAGCCCGCCGCGAAGACGCCCGTCGGGGCGTTGATCATCGGCGAGGTTCTGTCGGAATCCGGCCTGCCCGATGGCGCGTTCTCGATCCTCCCCTGTTCCAACGACGACGCGGGATTGCTGGTGGAAGACGAACGCATCCGGCTGCTTTCGTTTACGGGCGGGCTGGTCGGCTGGGAACTGAAGGCGCGCGCCGGCCGCAAGAAGGTCGTGCTTGAGCTGGGCGGCAACGCGGCGTGCATCGTGGATGAGGATCCGGGAGCGGATCTCGATCACGTCGTCGAAAGGCTCGTCTCCGGCGCGTACTACCAGTCCGGCCAGAGCTGCATCAGCGTGCAACGAATCTACGTGCATGCAGCGCTCTATCCGAAGTTGCGCAAGAAGCTGATGACGGCGGTCGCCCGGCTCCGGATCGGCAATCCCAGGGACGAGGATGTGTTCATCGGCCCGATGATCGACGAGGACGCGGCACGGCGCGTCGAACGCTGGATCGCCGCTGCGGTGAAAGACGGGGCGACCCAACTGGTCTCGGGAAAGCGCCACAAGCATCTCCTGCCCGCGGCGCTGCTGGAAGACGTTCCGCGCGGAAGCGATCTTTATCGCAAGGAAGCGTTCGGTCCGGTCGCGTGCATGGAATCCTTCGACGATTACGAGCGCGTGCTTGCGCGCGTCAACGACAGCGACTTTGGCCTGCAGGCAGGGGTGTTCACCGGACGTATCGACCATGCGCTTCGCGCGTGGGACGTGCTGGAAGTAGGTGGCGTGATCGTCGGCGACGTGCCCAGTTTCCGCGTCGACAACATGCCTTACGGCGGGGTCCGGCAGTCGGGACTGGGGCGCGAG
>JBDSEX010000259.1:0-3434 GCA_039919835.1 Luteimonas sp. | reverse complement strand
GTCATCCGCGACGCCCGCGGCCGCATCCTGCTGGCACGTCGCACCTCGGGCCGCGATCTTGCCGGCCTGTGGGAATTTCCAGGCGGCAAGTGCGAACCCGATGAAACACCGGAGCAAGCGCTGGCGCGAGAACTGCACGAAGAACTTGGCATTGCCGTTGATATCGGCGAGCCGCTGATCTCAGTCCCCCAGCAGTATCCGCGGAAGCGACTATGCCTGGACGTGCGTCACATCGCCGCGTGGCGCGGCATCGCAAGGGGTGTCGAAGGGCAGGCGCTCGCCTGGGTGCCCCTGCAAAAACTCACTACCTATCCAATGCCGCCGGCCGACAGGCCAGTGGTCGCGGCGTTGCTGCAACCGGACCTGTATCTGGTCACGCCCAATCCGGAGGGCGGTGACAGCGCATGGCTCGATGCACTGCAGCGAGCCATCGCGTCAGGCATCTCGCGGGTGCAGTTGCGCGCGCACGACGTCGAACCACCGCGCTGGCGCAGCCTTGTCGAAAAGGCAGTGACGCTGTGTCGAGGGGCTGGAATCGATGTCCTGATCAACCACGACGTGGCACTGGCTGCCGCGCTCGGTACCGGCGTACATCTGCGCGCTGCGCAACTGCGGGAATTGCGACAACGGCCACTGTCCGGCAGTGTTTCAGTCGCATCGTCCTGCCACACGGTCGAAGAGCTGAAGCGTGCCGAAGCCATGGGATGCGATTTCGCGGTCCTCGGCCCGATCAGGCCAACGCCAACGCATCCCGATGCGCGAGGCCTAGGTTGGGCGGTGTTCGGCGCCATGCGCGAACACGCCTCGATGCCGCTCTACGCCATCGGCGGCCTGAGCCCAGCCGACCTCGGCGAAGCTCGAGCCCACGGCGCGCAGGGCATTGCCGCCATCCGTGGCTTGTGGCCATCCATCCAATGACGGCATGGAACCTGTAGTAGCGCCCTCTGGGCGCCATGGGGCCGCCGATTGCGGCGCTCAATTGCCGTCATCCCTGCGAATGCGCGGAGCCACGGATGTTGAAATCTTGAACAACAATGCCCGTGGATGACCAGCCTTCGGTTGTTGAGAAGGGCCCGCGCCGTCGCGGCAATGGCGACTAGAAGCGATTCGTACAGACCTTGCTTGGCCGCACCCTCGCACCCACGCGGCGTCCTACGACTCCGCGAGCGGCAAAAACGACAGCGCGGCATACCGCATATCCAGCGCCGCGACCTGCGCTGTCAGCGCATCCAGCGAGCCCTCATTGACGATGATGTCGTCGGCAATTGCCAGCCGTTCCGTGCGCGTGGCCTGCGCCGCGACCATCTGCTCTGCCAAACGCGCATGCACACCGTCGCGTTGCATCAACCGGCGCAGTTGCATGTCGCGTGGGACATCAACGACGAGGATGCGATTGAGCCAGGGATACGCACGGCGTCCGCCACCTTCGGTCAGCAGCGGGATCGCGGCAATGGCGTACGGCACCGGCGCGAGCATGCACGCCGCATGCAAGGCGGCGCGTATCGGAGGATGCATGAGTGATTCGAGACGCTTGCGCGCGGACTCGTCTGCAAACACGCGTTGGCGCAAGGCTGGGCGATCGAGCGCCCCATTCGCATGCAAGATCGTTGCACCGAAGACTTCGACGATCTGCGCTAGTACGGGCCCGCCCGGTGCGACCAAGCCGCGTGCGATGACATCGGCATCGGCGACGAACACGCCCAGCGCCTCGAAGCGCCGCGCGATTTCGCTTTTTCCGGAGGCAACACCGCCGGTCAGGCCGATGGTGATCTGGCTCATGCGTGAATTATGTCCCGCCAAACCCTTGGCCGTGGTGGGGGCTCCTTGAGCCGGCTTGGTGCCTGTTGGGCGTCTGGGTCAAGGCCAGTTCCAGTCGAGCGACCTCGTGCCCAAATGCAGTCCCCAAGACTGCATGGCAGTGGTGCAGCGGGAAGCGATCGCGCCGAAACGCGCTGCTGGGAAACCGTCAGCGCAGACCCGCGAATCGCATGTAGGCATTGATCATCTGGTCGCCCCAGAAGAACACGATCCACCCCGCAATCGCCAGGTACGGGCCGAACGGAATCGGCGTGGCGCGATCGCGCCCCTGCACGGCCAGCATGATCGAACCGATGACCGCACCCACGACGGACGACAACAGGATGGTCGGCAGGATGCCATTGAGGCCGATCCATGCGCCTAGCGCGGCCAGCAACTTGAAGTCGCCGTGCCCCATGCCTTCCTTGCCGGTCAACTGCTTGAACAGCCACCAGACCGTCCACAGGCTCACGTATCCGGCGATCGCACCCAGCAATGCCGGTTTGGGCGTGATGTACACCGACTCGATGCTGGCGATGAGTCCAAGCCACAACAGCGGCAGGGTCAGCTGATCTGGCAGCAACTGTGTGCGGATATCGATGCCGGAGAGCGCGATCAGCACGCAGGTCAGCACGACCGCACCGAATCCCTTCCAGCCGAACCCGAATTTCCACACGCACACCAGCACCAGGAGCATGGTCAGAAACTCGACCAGCGGATACTGCATTGAAATCTTCGTGCTGCAGTGACGGCATTTGCCGCGCAGCATCAGGTAACTCAGCAGCGGGATGTTCTCCCACCACGCCAGCTGCGCCTTGCAATGCGGGCAATGCGAGCGTTCGACCACGATGCCTGGCGGCGGCGGGTCATAGAGCTCGGCCTCGCCGAGCACTTCCCGGCTGTCACGCTTCCACTGCCACTCCATGCGCCTGGGCAGCCGCAGGATGACCACAGTGAGGAAGCTGCCGATCAACAAACCCAAACCGGCCGCGACTGGATAGCCGAGGCCGGGGTTCTGGTCGAGGAACGCCATCTAACGGAAAGGTCTTAGATGGTCGCGGCGAGTTTGAAGATCGGCAGGTACATACCGATCACCATGCCGCCAACGACGATGCCGACGAACACCATGATCATGGGTTCGATCAGGCTTGCCAGCGCATCGACGGCGTTATTGACTTCCTGTTCGTAGAATTCGGCAACCTTGAACATCATCGTGTCAAAGGCGCCGGCCTCCTCGCCGATGGCAGCCATCTGCACCACCATGTGCGGGAACAGGTTTACCTGCTTCATGGCCAAGTTGACTTGGTAGCCCACCGCCACGTCGTTCTTGATACGGTGGACAGCTTTCTCGTATACGGTGTTGCCGGTGGCACCAGCGACGATATCCAGGGCTTCGACCAAGGGCACGCCCGCCTTGAATGTTGTCGCCAGCGTGCGCGCGAAACGCGCGATCGCAGCGTTGTGCATGATCGATCCGATCACGGGAATCTTCAGCACCAACTTATCAACCGTATGCTGAAAAGCTGGCGAGCGTTTGAAGAAATAGATCGCTGCGCCAATCGCGCCGCCAACTATGAGCAGAATCGCCCACCACCAAGACACCATGAAATCAGAAGCAGCGATGATCATGAGGGTAA
>JBDSEX010000214.1:0-4693 GCA_039919835.1 Luteimonas sp. | reverse complement strand
CGTAGCCCGGCCAGCTCGCGCAGCTCGCGTTCCGCCGCCCACAGCGTTACCCAGGCTTGCGCGGCGGATTGGCGCACCGTCAGTTGCTCGGCATCCGTCATTGCCTGCGCTTGTTCCACGGTGCGATCAGCCAACGCCAGCCGCGCCTGTCGCTTCGCGCGAGCGGGAAACTCCTGCATCAGGCCAATGCGCTTCATGGTCATTTCGTCAGCGCGAAAACTGAAGGCGTCCGAACCCGTGATCGGCAGGTTGTCGATGCCGGCGATGAGCTTGGGATCGGGGAGCGAGGCAGCCCGCGCGGCTTCCTGTCGCGTGGCCTCCGTTTGCGATCTCCGCGCAGCCAGCTCCGGCGCACGGGCGACCGCCAGGCGCAGTGCTTCATCGAAGCGCAGCGCAGGCGTGGCTGCCCAGCTTTGACCAGCAAAAAACAGGATGGCGAGCAGAACCCCCGCCACAGGAGAGCGGTGCCGACGACGACGCGGGAATAAACCAGACATGAAACCTCCAGACGCGCAAAAAGAATGCGCTGCCGCCAGGCGACAGCGATTACAGACGCAGTCCGGGTCTAGATTTGCAGGCTACAGAAGCGCAGTTGCGGGGGCGGATCCGACTGGCATACAGGTACGTCTTCGTAGAGCTGCGACGACGCGCCGGCAATCAGCGACATCGGCAGATCGAAACGAAGCGGAGGAAGTACCGACGGCGGAACTGATCCGACCCGCAATTCGGGAGTGGCGGAATTGTCCGGATTGCAGTGCTTCTCACACAGCATTGCGGAGTCGTCCATCTCCATTCCTTCGCAGTCATCCATCATGGCCTGCTGCTGTTGCGCAGGCATCTGGTCAAGCGGACAGGCATATCCCGCGATTGCGGCCTGCTGCAGAAACAAGGCGAGAAGTACGGTCAACGCCATTCGAAATGCGTTGGCACGACGGCGGAAGAGACGAGCTTTCACAGGCCAGTACCCGCGCATCCAGAAGTCCATGGCCAGGCCGCGGACATCGATGGGTGATTTGCTTGCCGTTGACCGGTGAACATGACGCAAGCCTACTCTGTTATGTCGTCGGTTCAACCCTGCTGCACCATCCCTTCGGATGGGATTGACCCGGTACGGTCACGTACTTGTGCAGTCTTGCGGTCAAGTCGAAACGAAGGAATCGACAAGCATGGCCACCCCAGCCGACACACACCTGCGGCCAAGCTTGGGCGATGCATTGCGAGCGACGCGGCGAACCATTCTCCAAAACAATGCGTGATGGATGTAACCGCCCGCCTCCCAGCAACGAACTATGCAATGCAAGGGACGGGGCCGACGGCCCGCCTTGCAACCCTTTCCCACTGGAGTTTTCCGATGAATCGAATCAATGCCGCGCTACCTGCCCTTGCCCTTGTCGCCGCCCTCGGTGCCGGCCTGTCCAACGTGCAGGCTGGCGAGAAGGCCATGTCGTCCGCCGGGGAGAAGTGCTACGGCGTTTCGATGGCGGGCAAGAATGATTGCGCCGCGGGCCCCGGCACCACCTGCGCCGGCACCTCGAAGCGTGATTACCAGGCAAGCGCGTGGAAGCATGTACCCGACGGCACCTGCACCACGATGACATCCAAGACCTCGCCGACAGGCCACGGGCAGCTGGCGGCATTCAAGCCCAAGCCGGCCAGCAAGAAGCGTTCGTAAGTTCCTGGCTTGCGCACGGTCGTGAACGCAATGCTTCCCACCTCCCCACGTGACGGCAAGCTGCCCACGCGGGCGGGCATCGGGTTCAAGACCGGTCATTTCGACGACGTGCTGGCGGCCGCAACGCCGCCAGCCTTCATCGAAATCCACGCTGAAAACTACATGGGCGAAGGAGGACGTCCGCATGCGCAACTCGCCACGCTATGCGCGCGCATCGCGCTGTCGGTGCACGGCGTGGGATTGTCGCTGGGCGGCTTCGACGCGCCCGATCCCCGCCATCTTTCCAGACTTGCCACCCTGCTCACGCGTTACGACCCGGAATCGTTTTCAGAACATCTCGCCTGGTCCACGCACGGCGGCCAGTTCTTCAACGACCTGCTCCCGTTGCGCTACGACGATGCGACCTTGCTGCGTACGTGCGCCCACATTGCGCAAGTGCAGGACACGCTCGGACGACGCCTGCTGCTGGAAAATCCGAGCCGCTACCTCGAATGGATTGGTGGCGCCACTGCCGAGCCGCAGTTCATCACCGAAATCGTCCGCAGGACGGGATGCGGCCTGCTGCTCGATATCAACAACGTGCATGTGAGCTGCCACAACCTGGGCGGAGACACCCGTGCCTATCTCGACGCCTTGCCACTGCACGCTGTCGGCGAAATACACCTGGCCGGCCACGCGCGCGACGGCGCGTTGCTGATCGATACCCATGGTGCGCCGGTCGATTACTCGGTCTGGTCGTTGTATGGCGACGTGATCGCACGCATCGGTCCGCAACCAACCTTGATCGAATGGGACACTGCACCTCCCGCATTCGCCGTACTGATGCGCGAGGCGTTGCAGGCCGAGGCGATCATGAACGCGGCTACCGCGCGGATCGCCGCATGAACGCCTGCCTGTACGACGCCGCCGCTGGCGCACTGCTGGATCCGCGATGCATGCCGACTTCGCTATCGACAGATGACGCGTTCCGTTTCGATGTCCATCGCAACACGATGATGACTACCTTGGTGTCGGCACTCGCCGAGGGCGCGCCGGTGACCCATGCCGTCGTAGGCGACGCTTTCTTTCACGCGATGGCGCAGGCGCGGGTGCGCGCAGACCCGCCGCGCTCGCCAGTGCTTGTCGAATACCTGGACGGGTTTGGTGACTTCATTGACCTGCACCCACCCGCAGCGGCGCTGCCCTGGCTGCCCGATCTCGCACGCCTGGAAGCCCTCCGCGTGCAAAGCCACCATGCACGCGATGCCTTGGCGCTCTCGCCCGCTGTCTGGGCCGACCTGCTGCAGGGCGAACCCGAGGCACTGGCCGGCCTGTCCGTTACCTTGCATCCCGCCTGCCGCTGGCTTCGATCCACGCACGCAGTGGGTTCGGTGTGGATGGCGCATCAGTGCGACGACATCAATCACGCCGTGTCAGCGATCGACCTGGATGTGGCCGAGGACGTGCTCGTGGTGCGCCCCGACCTGGACGTCCACGTGCAGGTTCTCCCGCCCGGTGGATGGGCACTGCTCGAGGCGCTGGCTGCACGAAGGACGTTGGGTGAGGCATTCGCATTTGCCGGCGAGGATGCGGACGACATGGATCCGTCGGCGCTGTTCACGCTGCTCGTTGGCGAGGCACTCGCGGTTGCCGTCCAATCCCTTCCCCGGAGTTGCCCATGAACGCCGTAGCGTCCCATCGTCGTGACCGACCCCTGTCAGTGCGCCTGCAACACGCCATCGAGATGCTGCAACGGATTCCGCACAGCGCGATCGCAGTGATCGGGCGTATCTCGATCGCCTTGACGTTCTGGATGTCCGGCCAGACAAAGATCGAAGGACTGGTGATAGACCCTGTCTCGCGAACCGTCGAACTGGGCTGGCCCCGGGTGACCGCAGAAGCGATCGAACTGTTTGCCAGCGAGTACATGCTGCCGCTGATCCCGCCAGCGCCCGCGGCCACGCTGGCTGCGATCGCCGAACACGTGTTCCCGTTACTGTTGCTGATCGGCCTGGGGACGCGGTTGTCCGCGCTCGCGCTGCTGGTCATGACGCTGGTGATCCAAGTGTTCGTCTATCCGGGCGCATTCGCCACGCATGGCGTGTGGGCCACCGTCCTGCTGTACCTCATCGCGCGCGGACCGGGCATGCTGTCGCTCGACCATCTCACCGCCCCGCGTCTTCGCTGAGAATCCCCGCATGGGCACGCTCCATTCCTTCGCACCGCCCCGCCAAGTGGGGGACTCCGCGCCGGTAGCCGAGCTGGCCGACGATGGAGCGCAATGGGGCAAATGGATGGCGCGGGCCCAAGCCGGCGACCAAGCGGTTTACCAGGCATTGCTGCGGGCGGTCGTGCCTTACGTTGCTGCGATTGCACGGCGCTACCTGGGCAACCGCGGCGACCACAAACGGGACGACGTCGACGACGCAGTGCAGGAGGTGTTGATCGTCCTGCATGACATCCGTCATACCTACGAGCCAAGCCGGCCGTTCAAGCCGTGGCTTGCCACGATTGCGGCACGCCGCTGCATCGATCTCTCGCGCCAGCGCACGCGCCATGCGCGACGCGAGCTCTACGACGAGGCAGCCCTGCTGGCGATGCACGATCCCGGCGCGTCGCCCGAGGACGCTCTGGCGCTGCGCCAGCGCTCACTGGCGGTGCATCGTGCCGTCGCGCGCCTGTCGCCCAGGATGCGCGACGCCGTCCAGCGCGTGCATCTGCAGGACCAGTCTCTCGACCTCGCATCCCTTGAAAGCGGGCAAACCTCGGGCGCCATCAAGGTGGCATGCCATCGGGCCCTCAAGTCCCTCAGAACCGCACTCGGCACCGGAACACCGCCATGAATACGACCGACCTCCTGATCGACCAGCTCGCGGGGCACGCACGCCCGGTCCGGCCGCTCGGCTCACCACTGCGGCGCACGGTGGCTTGGCTGTTCTTCAGCGCAGCGATCGTTGCCGCGATCGTGTCGGTCTACGGCCTGCGTGACGGCATCGAGACGGTGTTCGCCGTGGGCCCGGAGATGCTGGAATGGCTCGGTAG
>JBDSEX010000150.1:0-6340 GCA_039919835.1 Luteimonas sp. | reverse complement strand
CGCTGCATGTCCCGCCAGATCATCCACAGCGTCAACGCGCCCGCCGCGATCGGCCCGTATTCGCAGGCCGTGCGCGCCGGCAACACCATTTATTTTTCCGGCGCGGTGGCACTGGATCCGAACAGCGGTCTGCTGATCGAAGGCGACATCGAGGCCGAAGCCCGCCGCGCCTTCGATAACCTCAAGGCGATCTGCGAAGCGGCCGGGGGCTCGTTCGACCAGATCGTGCGCGTCGGCTTGTACCTCACCGACCTCAGCCAGTTTTCCGTGGTCAACAACGTCATGGCCGAGTATTTCAATGCACCGTATCCGGCGCGTTCGACCATCGGCGTCGCCGCGCTGCCGCGTGGCGCCGCATTCGAAGTGGATGCGGTGATGGTGATCGACTGAGCGCAGTGCCGCGCATCGCACGCCAGGGCCCGTCCTTCGCCGCGTCATTCGCGGCAGTCGGGGGGATGCCGTTGACAAGCTTGCCCGGCGTCGGCGCGCGGGTCGCGGAAAAGCTCGCCGCGCGCGACCTGTCCAGATTGCAGGACCTGTGGTTGCTGTTGCCGCGCCAGTACGAGGATCGCACGTCGATCACACCGATCCGGCACTTGCGGTCCGGTGTTGCCGCGCAGGTCGAGGGACGCGTCGAAGCGGTCGAGCGCGGCTTCCGTTACAAACCATCGCTGCGCGTGGCGGTCGGCGACGATTCGCATTCGACGCTGGTGCTGCGTTTCTTCCACTTCCGCGGCGCGCAGGCCGCGCAGTTCGTGCCTGGCGCGCGGCTGCGCTGCTATGGCACACCCAAGGCCGGTCGGCACGGGCTGGAAATCGTGCATCCGAGCTATCGCCTGCTCGAAGACGATGAAGCGGGCTTGAGCGATCAGCTCGACCCCGTGTATCCGGCCATCGAAGGCATCGGCCCGGCCACGTTGCGCAAGTTGATCGGCCTGGCGCTCGACAGGTTGCCCGATGACGACACGCTCGAGCTGCTGCCGCGGGACGCGCTCTCGGGCACGCAACTGCCTTCGTTGCGCGATGCGCTGGTGACGATGCACCGGCCGCCCCGCGACGCCGATGTCGCGGCGCTCGTCGCCGGCACGCATCCCGCGCAGCAGCGCCTGGCAATCGAAGAGCTGCTTGCCCATCACCTGAGCCTGCGCAGGCAACGTATCGCGTTGCAGCAACACGCCGCGCCCGCGCTCGCGTGTATTGGTGTGCTGGCGGACCGTTTGCAGCGGTCGCTGCCATTCGCGTTGACCGGCGCGCAACAGCGGGTGTTCGCGCAGATCCGCGACGACCTCGCGCGTCCCGTGCCGATGCTGCGGCTGGTGCAGGGCGATGTCGGCAGCGGCAAAACCGTGGTTGCTGCGATGGCGGCGCTGTTTGCGATCGAATCCGGCAAGCAGGCTGCCTTGATGGCGCCAACCGAGCTGCTGGCCGAACAACACCTGGCCAATCTGCGTGGCTGGCTGGAGCCGCTTGGTGTGCGCGTTGCCTGGCTGACGGGCAAGGTCGTCGGCAAGGCCCGCGCACATGTGTTGCGCGACGTCGCATCGGGCGCGGCGCAATTCGTGGTCGGCACGCATGCGTTGATGCAGGAAGGCGTGGTCTTCCACGACCTCGCGCTTGCCATCGTCGACGAGCAGCACCGGTTCGGGGTGCACCAGCGGCTCGCACTGCGCGACAAGGGCGCGCGTACTGCTCATCCCGCGCTTGTCGAGGGACACGCCCCGGATCAGTGGACTTCAAACGTGCCGCACCAGCTGGTGATGACCGCCACGCCGATTCCGCGCACGCTGGCGATGACCGCCTATGCCGACCTGGATGTCTCCGCGATCGACGAACTGCCGCCGGGACGTACGCCAGTGCAGACCGTGGTGCTCACGGCTGAACGGCGCGCCGAATTGATCGAACGCATCCGCCGCGCGTGCGCGGAGGGCCGGCAGGTCTATTGGGTCTGCACCTTGATCGATGAGTCGGACGACGTGGTGGCGCAGGCCGCGGAAAGTACGTTCGGGGCGTTGTCGAAGGCTCTGCCCGAACTTCGTGTTGGTCTTGTCCACGGGCGAATGAAATCCAACGACAAGCAGGCCATGATGCGCGCGTTCAAGACGGCCGGGATCGACCTGCTGGTCGCGACCACGGTGATCGAGGTGGGCGTCGACGTGGCGAATGCATCGCTGATGATCGTCGAGAACGCAGAGCGGCTCGGCCTGGCGCAACTGCATCAGCTGCGCGGCCGCGTCGGGCGCGGCACGAACCAGTCGAGTTGTGTCCTGATGTATCAGTCACCTTTGTCGATGCTTGCCAGACAGCGACTGGAAACGATGCGACAGACCAATGATGGTTTCGTCATTGCCGAAAAAGACCTCGAACTGCGTGGCCCCGGCGAACTGCTCGGTACCCGGCAAACCGGACTGGCTGCATTTCGAGTCGCCGACCTGTCGCGGGATGCGTGGTTGCTGCCGCAGGTGCGGGCGATTGCGGATGTGCTGTTGTCAGAGTCGCCTGATATTGCAGACAGGATCGTTGATCGCTGGGTGGGCGGAGCGGCGCGGTATGCATCGGCGTGATCGAGTCGTTCGATTTTGCAAGCAGGCCGTTTCCCCCAGGGGCGGCTCCCGCGGCTTCGCTGGCAAGGTTGTCAGGCAAGGCGACTGGAGCGCCGCCTTCGCGGGAATGACGAGCGAAATCGAATAGCCTTTACCCATTCCCGATTCCCGATTCCCGAATGACCAAGAAAATCCCGCTCCTGATCGACACCGACCCCGGCGTCGACGACGCACTTGCGCTGCTGGTCGCGTTCAACGACCCCATGCACGAGATCGTCGGCCTGACCATTGCCGCCGGCAACGTCGGGCTCGAGCACACCGTGCGCAACGCCTTGAAGTTGTGTGAGGTCTGCGGCATCGATGTGCCGGTGTTTGCCGGTTGCGGGTCGCCGCTGCTGCATCCGGCAGTTGATGCGGCATACGTCCACGGCCGGGATGGCTTCGGCGACACCGGCTACGAGGCTCCCTCGCGGAGCGCCGAATCCGAACATGCCGCACAGGCGATCGTGCGCCTGTCACACGTGCATGCCGGCAGCCTCCTCCTGGTCGCACTCGGGCCGCTGACCAACCTCGCGCTCGCCCTGAAGCTGGACCCCACCCTGCCGCAGCGCATCGCCCGGCTGGTGGTGATGGGCGGTGCGGTAACCGGGCACGGCAACATCACGCCGATGGCCGAGTTCAACATCCATTTCGATCCGGAAGCCGCGCACATCGTCTTCAAGGCCTTCCCGAAGGTCGATCTGGCCGATTGGGAAGCCGTACTCGCGCACGGGCTGTTGCATGGGGACGTTGACGCGTGGTTGGCCGCGGCCAGCCCTCGCGCCAGGTTCTACGCGACGATTTCCCGCCAGACCCGCGCCTGGTCCATGCAGCAGCGCGGCGAGCGCTGGCACTCTGCCGACGCGCTTGCCATGGCTTACGCCCTGGAGCCCGATGGCGTGGTGGAGGCGATCGAGCGCCCGCTCGCGGTGGAACTTGAAGGCCGGCATGCACGCGGAGCAACGGTTGTCGACTGGAGCCGGATGGGGGCACGGCCGGACAACGTGGCCATCCTCATGCGCTACGAGCAGGCGCGCTTCGAGCGGGTGATACGCCACGCTCTTGCAGCAGGCTGAACGTCGTCACCTGCGGGGTAAGGAGCTGCCGACCTGCGCTGGTGTGCCCTGGCCGCACGAACTCAGGTCAAACCCATGGCATCGCGTGCTGTTGGGTTGATCAGGGCTCCGTGATCCTCCGTGAATCCGTGCTTGCCCGGGCACATGAGCCCCGTTATCATGTCCGGCTTCCCGCAACCCACTGGGCCTCGCCATGAAAGACGGCGTACATCCCGAATATCGCGACGTCGTGTTCCAGGACGTCACTT
Organism: Luteimonas sp.; assembly: GCA_039919835.1. Taxonomy (GTDB): domain Bacteria; phylum Pseudomonadota; class Gammaproteobacteria; order Xanthomonadales; family Xanthomonadaceae; genus JALYOU01. Next base: position 2,437 of record JBDSEX010000150.1, on the reverse strand, counting down.
CGGACTTCAAGATCCTGACCCGCTCGACCCTCTCCAGCAAGGAGACGGTGAAGTGGGAAGACGGCAAGGAATATCCGCTGGTCAAGGTCGAAGTCTCCTCGTCCTCGCATCCGTTCTATACGGGCCAGAACAAGGTCATGGACACCAGCGGCCGCATCGACAAGTTCAAGCGCCGCTACAAGTAATCGTTGCACACGCCATGCATCACGGCCGCCCATGAGGCGGCCGTTTGCGTTTCCGGGGCACGGTGCATGGACCCGATCCCGCGCTTGCCGGATTAGGGTGAAATGCGAGAACGCTGCCACGCAGCACCCATGCATTCGCCATGGAATCGCTATGCGATAATTGATGCACCGCGGCAGTGCCGCGGCTCCATCCATACGCCGACCGCCCTAGCAAGGCCGCCTGATGCCGACCGCGGCCTGGCGAAAGCTGGTTTTCGAGGAGTGCGACAGTGTCCGATCTGCCCGTGTCCGAATTGAAGCGCGTCACACTCACCGCCGGCGACAAGTCCGTCACGCTCCCCGTCCACACCGGCACGCTCGGCAATCCGTGCATCGACATCGCGACGCTGCCGAAGGAAACCGGCTGCTTCACCTACGACTCCGGCTTCACCGCGACTGCGTCATGCAAGTCGGCGATCACCTACATCGACGGCGATGCCGGCGTGCTGATGTATCGCGGCTATCCCATCGAGCAGCTGGCCAAGCATTCATGCTTCCTGGAAGTGGCCTACCTCCTGATGCAGGGCGAGTTGCCGAACAAGGACGAGTTCGCCAAGTTCGAGAACGAAGTCACCCACCACACGATGATGCACGAGGCCTTCAAGGGTTTCCTCGGCGGCTTCCGCCACGACGCGCATCCAATGGCGATGCTGGTCGGCATGCTCGGCTCGATGGCCAGCTTCTACCACAACGATCTCGATTACGAAGACCCCGCCGAACGCCACCTCGCCGCCATCCGCCTGATCGCGAAGGTGCCGACGATTGCTGCCGCGTGCCACCGCTATTCGATCGGCTGGCCGCTTCGCTATCCGCGCAACAGCATTCCGTACGTCGAGCGCTTCCTGCAGATGATGTACGAAGTGCCAAGCGAGCCGCTGGAGCTGAATCCAGTTGCCGCCAAGGCGCTCGACCTGTTGTTCATCCTGCACGCCGACCACGAGCAGAACGCTTCGACCTCAACCGTGCGGCTGGTTGGTTCCACTGGCGCCAATCCCTACGCATGTGTGGCCGCAGGCGTCGCTGCGTTGTGGGGTCCGGCGCATGGCGGCGCCAATGAAGCCGTACTCAGGATGCTGGCCGAGATCGGCAAACCCGGAAACGTGCAATCGGCGGTCGACAAGGCCAAGGACAAGGAATCAGGTTTTCGCCTGATGGGCTTCGGCCATCGCGTCTACAAGAATTTCGATCCACGCGCCAAGATCATCCGAGAGATGACGCACCAGGTGTTGAACGAACTGGGGGTCAACGATCCGCTGCTGGATGTCGCGATGAAGCTGGAGGAAGCGGCCCTGAAGGACGATTACTTCATCCAGCGCAAGCTCTATCCCAATGTCGATTTCTACAGCGGCATCATCTACAAGGCGCTGAAAATCCCGACCGAGATGTTCACCGTGATGTTCGCCATCGCCCGCACCGCCGGCTGGGTAGCGCACTGGCTGGAGCAGCAACAGGATCCCGAGGCCAAGATAGGCCGCCCGCGCCAGATATACACCGGCTACGACCAGCGCGATTACGCGTCGATCGAAAAGCGCTGAGCGTTTGTCAGCGGGGCAAAAGGCCCGCACCGCGGGCATTTTTCATCGCGTCTGATCGACCGCGTCTCAGCGCCCTGATTCGTAGCGTGTAATCTCGTCATCCGCCAGCAGCTGCCGCAACTGGGTGGCGGATGCGCGCTTCATCGGCTTTTCGTCGACCCCGGACAAGGGGGCCTGGCGCAGCGTGTCCTGCGGCAACACCGTGAGGTCGAAGCTCAGGTCCTCGGCAGCGAAGACCCACACGGGGACATCGTGGCTGCGTTCGCGATCCAGGCGCACGCGGCGTGTGCGCAGCTCCGCAGGAATGCCGCTGTCTTCGAGCAGCCGTGGGACAGCTTCCTGGTCGTCCGTATAGAGCTGCAGGGCGACTGGCGCGTGCGTATCGGCGGTGCCGTCGAGCACCGCACCGACCAGCCTCGCATCGAACTCTGCAAAGAAATCCAGCGCGCGCAACGCAGCCTCGCGCCGCTGCCGCAGGCCAGCGGCCTGCTCGTCTCCCATGAACAGGCGCTGGTATTCGCGCAGGGCCTCCTCGATCTCGCGATTGCGTGGCAGCGAGGCGTCGTCGTGGATGCCGAGTCGCTCTGCGGCCTTCAGTTTGGCCTGGTGGAAATCGCGGATCCCGCTTTCAGCCATCAACCGGGCGGCCTCGTGGGCGAGGCGGTGACGGCGCTCGCG
>JBDSEX010000143.1:0-2733 GCA_039919835.1 Luteimonas sp. | reverse complement strand
ATCGCGGACGTGACCAGGCCGCCGATCGTGTCGTATTCGTCGTCGTCGAAGTCGGAACCGAAGCGCTCGTTGAAGTCTGAAATCGGCGTCAACGCATCGACCACGTACTGGCCATCGGCCTGCGCCGCGATCTGCGCGGTCAGGTCCTCGGCCTCGTCGTGCTCGTCGTCGATATCGCCGACGATCTGCTCCAGCACGTCTTCGATCGTCACCAGGCCAGCGACGCCGCCGTACTCGTCGATCACGATCGCCATGTGGTTGCGGGTCTGCCTGAATTCGCGCAACAGCACGTTGAGGCGTTTCGATTCGGGGATCAACACCGCCGGACGCAACAGCTCATGCACGGTGGCGGGTCCGTTGTCGGCCACCACGCCCCGCAGCAGGTCCTTGGCGAGCAGGATGCCGAGGATTTCGTCCTTGTCGTCGCCATGCACCGGGAAACGCGAGTGCCCGGATTCGACCACCTGTTTCATCAGGTCAATCAATTTCGCTTCGGCCGGCAGCGCGATCATCTGCGAGCGCGGGATCATCACGTCGCCCACGCTGAGGTCGGACACGGCGATGGCGCCTTCCATCATGCGCAGGGTATCGGCCGCGATCAGGCCTTCGGACTGCGCATCGCGCAGCGATTCGACCAGGTCTTCGCGCGTCGCCGGTTCGCCGGAGAGGGCGGAACTGATGCGATCCAGCCACGACCGGCGCTTCTCCGGTTCGATGGCGCTACTACTGTCGTCCTCGGACATGCCTTTCGAGTGTCGTGACACGGGCCGCCCGGGCGGGCGGCAGCGCGAAGTCTAGCGCGGAAGGGTTGCAGGCCGGATCACGCCCGCTCCACGTTCAAGGATCGGCCTTGGCCGGGATCGCGCCTGGCGTCATATCCAGTCAGGAGCCTAGATACGGATCCGCAATCCCCATCTCGGCCAGGATCTCGCGCTCCAGCCGCTCCATGCACTCGGCTTCGCGATCATCGTCGTGATCCCACCCGAGCAGGTGCAGGGCCCCGTGCACGGTCATGTGCGCGTAGTGGGAACTGAGCAGCTTCTTCTGCTCGCGCGCTTCCCGGGCGATGACCGGCGCGCACAGCACGATGTCGCCCAGCAGCGGCATCTTCAAGTCGGCGGGAAGGCCTTCCGGCATCTCCGCCGGGAAACTCAACACGTTGGTGGCGTTGTCCTTGCCGCGGTAATGTCGGTTGAGCGCGCGGCCTTCCTTGGTTCCGACGATGCGGATGGCCAGGTCGGCTTCGCGGATGCGCGTGTCGAGCGCCGCGGCCACCCAGCGGCGGAAACTCAGCGCAGCGGGCAGGCCAGCGCGCGGCAATGCGTAGCTGACGGCGACGTCGAGACGAACAGGGCCACGTGTCATTGCACGATCTTACGCCGGACCCGTTTCAGTGTCCTTCGCGTCCCGCGCCTCGTATGCATTGACGATCCGCGCCACCAGCGGATGGCGGACGACGTCGCGCGAGGTGAAGAAGGTGAAGCTGATGCCGTCGACCCCATGCAACACATCCAGCGCGTCCTTCAAGCCTGATTTCTGGTGCTTCGGAAGATCGACCTGGGTCATGTCGCCGGTCACGACGGCGGTGCTGCCGAAACCCAGGCGGGTCAGGAACATCTTCATCTGCTCGATGGTGGTGTTCTGCGCTTCGTCGAGGATCACGTAGGCATCGTTGAGCGTGCGGCCGCGCATGTACGCCAGCGGTGCGATCTCGATGACGTTCTTTTCCAGCAGCTTGATGACTTTCTCGACGCCGAGCATTTCGTAAAGCGCGTCGTACAGCGGCCGCAGGTAGGGATCGACCTTCTGCGACAGGTCGCCGGGGAGGAAGCCGAGTTTTTCGCCGGCTTCGACAGCCGGGCGCACGAGGATCAGGCGTTGCACCCGCGATTCGTTGAGCGCCTCAACCGCGCTGGCGACGGCCAGGAAGGTCTTGCCGGTCCCGGCCGGGCCGATGCCGAAGTTGATGTCGTTGACGGCGATCGCATGCAGGTACTTGGCCTGGTTTGGCCCGCGTCCGCGCACGGTGCCGCGCTTGACCTTGATGACCACGTCCTGCGGCGTGATGTCGTCCTCGACCACGCGGTCGGCGCCGGCGCCGCTGAGCGCGAGATGGATGGTTTCCGGTGTCAGCGTGTCTTCTCCAGCTTCGGCGTACAGCGTCTGCAACAGGCGCTCCGCCGCCGCGACGGCGGCTTCGCTACCGGTGACGCGATAGATGTTGCCGCGATTGGCGACTTCCACGCCCAAGCGCAGTTCGATCTGGCGCAGGTGGCCGTCGAACGGGCCGTTGAGGTTGGCCAGGCGTTCGGTGTCGGCGGGTTCGAGCAGGAAATCGCGTTGCAGAGGGGTCGTCATGGGCAAAGGGTAGCCGACACGCGGCGGGTTTCAAGCCAGGGCGACGTCCCACGCGCGCACGGCGGTAATGACGTTGCAGGTTCCGGTGAAACACGACGAAGTGCAGGCTTGCGACTTGCAGTTAATTAAATAGTTAATTAAATTAATCCCATGGCTTCCCGCACAACCTCACCAGCCCGCACGGCGATCAAACCACGTCTTCGGGCGCCAGGCCGGCCCACGGCCGACAGTGCTGACCTTCGCTTGCGCTTGCTGGATTCCGCGCTGGCATGCTTCGTCCGCAAAGGGATCGCGGCCACCTCGTTGCGCGACATTGCCGGGGAAGCGCACGTCACGCCGGCGTTGCTTCACTATTACTTTGGCGAGAAGACGCAG
>JBDSEX010000132.1:0-3917 GCA_039919835.1 Luteimonas sp. | reverse complement strand
GGTGCCTTCATCGCCCGGTAGCGCTGCACGGCGGTCTGCAATTCGGCATCGACACTGGCACGGTCCTGCTGCTGCTTGCGATAGCCCGATTGCAGGGACACGAATTCGCGACGCTGCTGGCCGATGTTGTCGGCGAGCATCTTCGGGACCTTGTCACCCGCCAGCTCGCGTTCGCTGGCCTGGTCGAGCAGTCGCAGCAGGCTCTGGCGCAGGTTGCCCAGGGCGAGCCTGGAGGACTTCATGGACTCGTCCACCAGTTCGTAGCGGATGCGGTAGGCGCGCGTGAGGTCGGCTTCGGTTTCGTAGGAATCGGCCAGTGCGATGTCGCGGCGCTCCGTCATGGCCCTCGCTTCGGCTTCGGCTTGCAAGCGTTTGGTTTCGAGGTCGCGCGCGGCGCGCTCTTCAGGGGTCAGCGTGCGATCGACCTGGCCCGAGCGCATGCCGCTGCGCGAGTTGATCTCGGTGCGCGCGCGGTTGACGGCTTCCGGAGGCAGGGCATCGCCACAGACCTTGCGGCCATTTTCGGACCAGCAGTACAGCTTCTTGGATGGCGCCTTGTCCTGGGCGGTCGCGCAGGCCATGCAGGTCGTCAGCGCAGCGCCAGCGAGTATTGCCAGGAATTTCATGTCGTCATCCCGCCCTGAAGTCCGTGGCCGTGGTTTGCGTGGCCCATCTGACACGACTCAAGCAAGAGTCGGGCCAGACGTGCCCCTCGGGCGCTCCGCACCCGCTCACTCCGCGCGGCCACCGCCAAACGCCTTGCGGTAAGCCAGCAGCTGGGCGCGCTGGCCGGCCAACGCGGTCTCGTTACCCGCGTATGCCAGCAGGTCGTCGAGGCTCGCCACGGCAATGACCGGCAGACCCTGCTCGATGGCGACGGTTTCTGTCGCCGAGCGACGCGATGCGGCAGGGTCCACTGCTTCCTGCCGGTCCAGCGCGATGACGATACCCGCCGGCACGCCGCCCGCCGCACGGATGGTGGACAACGCCTCGCGGATGGCGGTGCCGGCGGTGATCACGTCATCGACGATCAGCACCCGGCGGCCCGCCAGTGCAGCGCCGATCAGCGCGCCGCCCTCGCCATGCGTCTTGGCTTCCTTGCGGTTGAACGCCAGCGGCAGGTCGCGTCCGCGGCGCGCGTATTCGCAGGCCAGCGCGGTCGCCAGCGGAATGCCCTTGTAGGCGGGTCCGAACAACAGGTCAAAGTCGACCGCCGTCTGGTCGATGGCGTCGGCGTAACACGTTGCCAGCGCTGCCAGGTGTGCCCCGGAATCGAAGCAGCCGGCGTTGAAAAAGTATGGGCTGATCCGTCCGGACTTGAGGGTGAATTCGCCGAACCTGAGCGCGTCGGCGCGTAGCGCGAGATCGAGGAACCGTCGACGATGTTCAACCATCCCGCGATTGTCCCACGCGCTTGCCGAGCGCATGCAGCATCACGTGTTGCGGCCCGGCGCTGCCACCGGCCAGCAGCGTGCCGGTGTCGATGAAGCCCACCGCGCGATATGCCGCGACGGCGATGCGATTGCTGCAGTTCACTGCGAGCACCACCAGCCGGCGGTCGGGATGGCGCGTGCACAAGTCCTCGCACATCGCCAGTGCTGCGCGCGTGCCGAGGCCGCGTCCCTGGAATTGCCTGTCGATCGCGAACGCGCGCACGCCGACGCTCGAGGCGCCGAGCGACCGTCCCGTGATTGCGCGCGGTGCGAAATCAAGACGGTAAAACCCGATCACCGCATCGTCCGCCTGTACCACCATGCCTTCGCTCGCCGGATCGCGCAGCGCATCGTCGAGGTTGAAGGCGAAGTTACCGACATACTTCACCTGTTCCGGGGACACGCGCAGCGCGCGCACGCGATCGGACAGCTCGGCGGTGACCGGGACGACACGTACTGCAGGGACGCCATTCATGGCGGGATGATAGCGGCCGGGCAACCGTACCGAAACGCAATCCCGTGGATGTCCAGGATGGGGCGGTTGTCAGCTAGCAATGTTTGCAGGCGTCGCGCCCCGTGCGAACCTGAAACCGCACACTGCCTTCCAACCAACCAGGGACGCCCATGGCCATCGAAGCCGCATTGATCAAACCCGTCGTCGACGCCCTCATGGGGCTGTTCCGGCAAGGCGATAGCCTGCGCCTGAAGCGCAACGCCGAGGACGCCCTGCGCGAGGCCATACGCGAGTTGCTGCTGGCCAATCCCAACGAGAGCAAGGCCGAGGCGCGCATCGCCATCGCCAAGGCGGCGGGCATCCTGTCCGAGGACGTGGTGCTGGCAGAGGACATGCTCAAGAAGCACCGCGCGACCGCATCGCGTACGCGCGGCAAGACGGCGACGGGACGCAAGCGCAAGCCGGCGGATGCGAAACCGGCGGACGACAAAGCTGCAGCATCAAGGAAACCCATCAAGACTGCCGCAAGAAAGCAGCCTGCCAGGAAGGTGTAGCGGCATGACGGCGTATGCTCGCGCTGCATGCAGGACCGCGGCTGGCACCGCTACAGTGCCTGCACGACCGTAGCGGGAGGCGCAGCATGACAACAGCCACACACTGGGTTTACTGGGCCGCGCTTTCGGCCGTCTTCGCCGCATTGACTGCAGTTTTCGCCAAAGCCGGCCTGCAGGATGTCGATCCCGACTTCGCCACCTTGCTACGGACGGGCGTCATTCTTTTCCTGCTTGCCGTGTTCGTCGCGTTCGCCGGGAAGTGGCGCGATCCGGCCACGCTCACGCCCGCGACGTGGGGGTGGCTGCTGGCTTCGGCGCTGGCGACAGGGGCGTCATGGATCTGCTATTTCCGCGCGCTGAAACTGGGCGATGCCTCGAAAGTCGCAGCGGTGGACAAGCTCAGCCTCCTGCTGGTCGCGGTGTTCGCGTTCGTGTTCCTGCACGAGCGCTTGAACCTGCGCGAATGGATGGGTGTCGCCCTGATGACCGGCGGCGTGTTGCTGCTCGCCATCAAACGCTGACGGTTTCGCGGGTCCGCACTTAGAATCTGCCCATGACCAAGACCGCACTAATTACCGGCACCACTTCGGGATTTGGCGCTGCCGCGACCGAACGTTTCATCCTGGCGGGCTGGCGCGTGATCGCCACCGGACGTCGCGCGCAACGCCTGCAGGTGATGGCCGACCGCTACGGTGATCGCATCCACGTCGCCGCCTTCGACATCCGGGACGAAGACGCGATGCAACACGCGCTCGACGGATTGCCCGGGCATTTTCGGGATATCGACGTCTTGATCAACAACGCCGGGCTCGCCCTCGGCACCGCGCCTGCCCAACGCGCCGATCTCGCGCAGTGGCGCACCATGATCGACACCAACATCACCGCGCTGGTGACCTTGACCCACAAGCTGCTGCCCACGCTGATCGCGCGCAGGGGCGCGATCCTCAATGTCAGCTCGACCGCCGCGACCTACCCGTATGCGGGCGGCAATGCCTACGGGGCCACCAAATCGTTCGTCACCCAGTTCTCGCTGGGCCTGCGCGCTGACCTGCATGGCACCGGCGTGCGCGTGACGTCACTGGAGCCCGGACTGGCCAAGACCGAATTCACGCTGGTGCGCACGGATGGCGACCAGGCCGCGTCGGATGCGTTGTACCAAGGCGCGCAGCCGATCACCGACGGCGACATCGCCGACACCCTGTACTGGATCGCGACGTTGCCGCCGCACCTCAACGTCAACCGGCTGGAGTTGATGCCGGTGAGTCAATCGTTCGCGGGCTTCCAGATCGCGCGGGATTGATTCCTTTTTCCTTCGCGGTCAACGAGAAATAAAAGGAAGGTCTTGTCTCCCTCCCCTGCGGCGCGGGGGAGGGTTGAGGTGGGGGGTGTGTCAGATCTTGTGTTCTTGACGAAAGCCAAAAAGCTTCCGCCTTGCGGCGGGTAACTTTCTTTGCTGGCACAAAGAAAGTCACCAAA